>CAYZAH010000033.1:0-14176 GCA_964475805.1 uncultured Pirellulales bacterium
GCAGGTTGATCCCCTGATCGGAGAAGGCCTGCAACGGAACCACCCACTCGGTCCATTCGTCGGTCGTCGCGGCGGCGGGGTCTTCCTGAACCACCATCGCAGGGGAGCCGGCGGCATTAGAGATCGACACGTACATCGGCTCGGCGGCATTGGCCGGATCGCCCCGGAACCAGAGGGACAATTCGCCGACGCCCTGCTCGGTCCAGTCGCGCTGCGTCGTTAGTGTCAGCTCGGCCTCTGAGTTCGTTACGTCACCTGTATTGTCGTAGAGCAGCGGCATGGACTGCGCACCGCTGTGGACGATAGTCCGCTCGGCGTACGGGGGCATCAAATAACCCACCTGTGCGCCGTTATTGGCCATACCGAAACCATCGATCCAGTGTTGCCAGATCGCTTCGCCCGCGGCGTCGTCATCCGTATAGCTCTCGAAATCATCGACGAGGACATAATCGACGGTCTTGAAACTCCACAGATTGCCGATCCACGGACTGTCGGGGTGAGCGTCGTTGACTTCGTCAACGCGCCAGTAGTACATGGTGCCCCAGGTCAACGGGCCGGGATCGTAGCTCTCGTTGCCCAGCGTTCTGGTCCCCTTGAATTCCCCCGACGCCTGCGTGGCGCTGGCGACGGCCTCGGCGTCGGTGCCGAAGTACACGTCGTGCGAGACCGCGAAATCTCCAGCGCCCCAGGTAAGAACCTGGTCCATCGGCACGCCGGTAGCGCCGCCGGGCGGGTTGGGGCTGTTGGCTTTTATAGGTAGTGACAATGCCGCCTGGGGGATGATCTGCATCTTTCGCGTGCTGCTCTCCCAGTACAACTGAGCGAGAGCGGCGCCCGTGTCCTCGGTGTATTCCATCCGAATAGAGTGGCTCGTGCCCCCGGTTAGCTCGACAGGCTCGCTCGCAAGACTGCTCGTCGTGGGATTGTTCCACAGATCGATGATAAGCGCGCCGTCGAGCCACAGCCTGAAGCCGTTGTTCGCGGTAACGTGGAATGTGTAGGCGTCCGTCAGGTCTATCTCCAACTCGCCACTCCAGCGGGCCGAGAAATTGTCCACGTTGACGCCGGCTGCGGGCGAATTCTCGCCGGGGACGTCACCGTTGCCCCAGTCGAAGTCGATCTCGGGGTCCACGCGGACGAGTACCGGCTCGCCACTTAGCGTCGCGTTGTTGAAGTACTGCGCTTTCAGCCCGCCACCCTCTTTGGCAATCGTGAAGCTCCAGAGGTCGCCCGTGTGCGTGGTTGCGGCGTCGAACTCATCGACGCGCCAGTAGTACGTCCGCTCTCTTTCGAGCATGCCGGCGACGTAACGCGGATCCACCAGAGGACCTTTGTACGTCCCGCCCGTCCCGGCTTCCACGTCGGCGGAATTGTCGCCGAAGTAGAGATGATGAAATTTCGTACCGAATCCAGCGGTCCAGCGCAGGGTCACGTCCGGGTCCACAAATTTGACTCCATCGATGGGATTGGGGTCGTAGGCTTTTCTCGGAGGGACGGTGAAGCTCCAAACGGGGCCTCGCCACGGGCTTTCCGGATTCAAATCGTTGATCTCATCGACCCGCCAATAGTACGTCGTGCCCGGAACCAGACCCTCCGGATAAGCAAAGCCCGGGAAGCCGGCCAGGAAGTTGGATTCCGGGTAGTTGCCGCGGAACGTCTCGCCCGTACCCCCGCTGACCTCATCGAAGCTCTCGCCCATATACACGTCGTGCGAGACGGCGAAATCGCCGGGTGTCCAGCGGAGTGTCACCCACGTATCCTCGAAGATGGACCCGTCCGCCGGGTCGGGGTCCGTGGCCGCTCCGACGCTCTGACGCGGGGTCTCGGCGCCGAAATAGATGCGGTCGATCCAGACCTTCCCGTTTAGATCGGCACCGTCGATGTTCCACCAGGTGCCCTTGAGGATGAGATAGAAATCGACGGACCAGTCCGGGTGCTCGGCGGTCGTTTCGCTGTCGCGCAGATACTCGAAGTTGAAACTCTGCGGCGTGGTTGTTAGTTGTACCGTCTCCTCCCAGGGTGTCAGCCACTGGGGAATGGCCGGGTTGTAGACTTGAAACAGCGCGACCATCTCCCTGTCCTGGTCGGCCTTGGCGGTGAAGCCGATCTGATACGTCTCGTCCTGCACCAAGCTAAGCCCGCCCTGGGCCACCCCGATGCTCGCGGTTGCCTCGGCGTCGGTCACGTCGACCAGCAGTGCATTCTTTCCTGACAAACCGGCGCCCTGTACGACGCTTAGCTTGAAGCCCGCTGCCCCGTACGAGTTCCACGGAGCCAGACCGTCGTCGAACTCCCCGCCGACAATCTGGTTTTCCTGACCTCCGGCCATCGACCCACAAAACCCGATAACAAAAATGACAGAGGCCAGAAATATCAGTCTCGTAGACATGGCATTGCTCCTCGAAAAAGTGCCTAAAGTTAAGAGTGACTAAAGTGACTAAAGTTGAGGAGAGCGTGGACATATGCCCGCCCACTTTAGTCACTTTAGCTCACTTTAGTCACTTTAGTTCACTGTCGTTCAACTCACGGTCTGTATAGCCGGATGTCGTCGAAGTACATCGTTCCCGAACCGCCGGATGAGGCTACGCCGGACTTGCTGCCCAAGCCGATGGCGATCTTATCCACGTTGGTCAGATTGATTCCCTGATCGGCAAAGGTTTGCAGGGGAATGACCCACTCGGTCCAGGCGTCAATGGTGGCGGCAGCCGGA
Source organism: uncultured Pirellulales bacterium (assembly GCA_964475805.1). Classification (GTDB taxonomy): domain Bacteria; phylum Planctomycetota; class Phycisphaerae; order Sedimentisphaerales; family Anaerobacaceae; genus JAFGTG01. Next base: position 2,711 of record CAYZAH010000033.1, read on the forward strand.
TCGTCATTAGCGACTATCACGGGCGAGCCTGAGCTGTTGGAAACCGCCACGTAGAGCGGCTCGGCCGCGTTGCTCGTAATACCGATGTCCTGCGCTTCCCACTGGCCTGTAATCGTGCCGGTCATCTCAACGTTGGAGAATTTCGCCTCGCAGACGGCGTTCGCGTTATGCGCCGACAAAGCCAGACCAATATAGACCGTCGAGCTCATCGAGACGGTCTGCGGGTTCCACGCCATCGCCTGCCACGTCACGCCGTTGCTGGAATAGTAAGCGTTGAAGGCGCCCGTGACGGTGCGCTCGAGCTTCACCCAGTACGGCGCTTTGATGGCCATCTGCTCGTCCGTGGCTATCGAGGTGTCGCTCACGACGTCGATGTTCGTATCCCTTCGCGACTGGAACCGGCAACCCTGGCCGGGCGTGATATACACCGCAGCGAATTTCGAGCCCGGCTCCAGCGTCTCACGCATCATCACGCCGGCCTTGGCCCACGGGTCCGTATTCTGGACGCTGAGCACTTGCGCGACAATACTGCCAAACCCCGACAGAACGCCCCCGGCGCCCGACAGCCGCTTGTAGGCAAAGTGGAATTGATCAGCCGTGCCCGCGATGTCCGCGCCGGTGGAGGTCATAGTGTACGTGCCGACCGGGTCTTCCACGAAGCTCCCGACCGAGCCTTGAAGACCGTGGAACCATAGTGACAGCTTGGCGACGCCTTCATCGGTCCAGTTCCTTGGGGACGTGAGCGTCAGCACGGCTTCGGAGTTTGTCACGTTGCCCGTATTGTCGTAAAACAGCGGCATGGATTGGGAACCGCTGTGGACGATCGTCCGCTCGGCGTAAGGCGGCATCAGATAGCCCACCTGCGCGCCGTTGTCGGCAATGCCAAAACCGTCGATCCATGCCTGCCAGATCGCCTTTCCAGCGATGTCATCATCCGTATAGTCCTCGAAGTCGTCAACAAGAAGGAAATCACCCGTCGTGAAGGTCCAAACGTTGCCCACCCACGGACTATCGGGATTCGCATCGTTGACCTCATCGACGCGCCAGTAGTACGTCGTGGCCCAGGCGAGCTTGCCCGGCGCATAGCTCTCATCGCCCAGAGCCTTGGTCGCTTTGAACTCAGGCGAGCCTTTCGTAGCGTTGGCCACCGCGTCGCGGTCGGTTCCGAAGTAGACCTCGTGCGAGGCAGCGTAGTCGCCCACGCTCCACGTGAGAATCGGCTCGAGCTTCGTTCCCGGCGCGCCGTTGGCCGGACTCGGGCTGCCCGCCTTGATGGGCGGCGACAAAGCCCCTTGGGGAACGATCTGCTTGGCGGTGTGCGGGCTCGACCAGCGAAGCTCCGCGACGCCTTCACCGCTGGTGTCATGATACTCCATCTGAATGCTGTACACCCCGCCTGCGACCAGGTCGATAATACCGCTGTTTTCCATGTTCGCGTGGTCGGTCCAGTTATCGACAAGCTGCTGGCCGTCCACCCACAGGCGCACGCCATCGTCGCTGTTGGTATAGAACGTATAGGTCTCCGTGAAGGCCGCCTCTATCTCACCGGTCCATCGGACCGAGAAATTGTTGTCCCCCACCAACGCGTCGGGTCCCGTCCCGTCGGGCCAGGTGAAATCGATCTGGGGATCGGTCCGGCTCAGGATGAAGTTGTTGAAATTCGTCCCCTTATAATAGTCGCCGCGCAGGCCTCCGCCCTCGCCAGCGGTCGTAAAGGTCCAGACGTCGCCTTTGTAGGTCTGAACGCCGTCGAATTCATCGACGCGCCAGTAGTAGGTTTTGCCCGCTTCGAGGGGACCGGGCGTGTAGGTAGCCGTCGCGCGAGTGACGCCACTGGTCGCATTGCCAACGACGTCGAAATCGTCACCGAAGTAAACCGTGTTCAGCTTCGAACCGAAACCCGGCGTCCAACTGAGTGTCACGTCCAGGTCGATGAATTTGGCTCCGTCCGGCGGGTCCGGCTGGTACGCCTTCTTGGAAGGCACCGTGAAGCTCCACACGTCACCCTTCCACGGGCTGTCCGGATTCAGATCGTTGACCTCGTCGATGCGCCAGTAGTAGGTCGTGCCGGGAACCAGGCCGTCCGGGAAAGGAAAACCGGGGAAGCCGGCGATGAAATACATGTCGGTTTGATTGCCCACAAACGTCTCTGCGGCGCCGTCATTGACGGCATCGAAATCATCTCCGATATACACGTCATGCGAGGCTGAGTAAGCGCCAGGCAGCCAGCTTAGATTCACCCACGTATCCGGATGGAGATCACCGTCATTCGGGGTGGGACCCCAGGCGTAGGGCCACGGCTCAGCGTCCATGACTAACTGAATCTCCTCCTGTGCCATCGGGCGGTCGTAGATGCGCACGTCGTCCATCGCCCCGGGGAACATTCGGGCCAGACCCCGCTCGTTGTCCAGGCAACCCAGAGCAACGCCGAAAGCGTCGCCGGGATTGAACACACTGGTGTCGGCTGCGGTGCCTACCTGTTCGCCGTTGATGTACAATGCAATAGTATCCACGGACTTGACCATCGCTACGTGATACCACGCGCCGTCGTCATACGCGGTTGTCGTATAGATATTAGTACCTCCGCCTGTTCCGAGAGGATAACGATGCAAGTAGCGCAGCGTGCCATCGGCCTGCATCTCGAGCAAAATCCCGTGTATGACGGTGAGGGCATAGGCAGAGAAAATATCCCTCTGGGCCGAACCTCCATCCACTCGAAACCACAGCGATATGGTGTACACCGGGACCGAGTAGAGTCCGTCAATGAAAACGTAATCATCAACCCCATCGAAAACGAGGACGCCGCCGTGACCGACGTCCGTATCCCATGTTGGGCCGCCGGAGAATACGGCGTCGACCCCGTTACCGCTGAGGTCTTTGGCGACCGAGCCGGAACCGTCGTCGAACGTCCACCAGCCGACGAGGTCCGGATCGACGTTGCCGGCATAGCTAACGCCGGCAAGGACCAGTATCAGAGCGAGACAAATCCAATGGCGTGATCTTCTGCACATGATAATCCTCCTTCAAAAAAGTGATGTTAAACGAAATACCGTAATTGCGCTTCAGCCACACTTTTTTGGTTTTTTGGGACTGTCTGCTTTCCGTCGGTTGGAAAGCTGACTGTCCCTTTCAGGAGGACAGGCACCTTTCGACGGAACGATGCCGTCAAAACGAGCCAGTCCCCGAGACAACCGTTCACCACCAACCCTGCTATACCTTCTACCTCACATTACATCTTACCCTATTTATCGTAAAAAGACAGCGTCAATACAACCTGATCGCCACAAAAAATTCTTAGTTACGTACAGACATTCACCGTAACACCTTCATACGAAGTAATTTACGCAAAGATGGCAGGCTGAGGGCAGACTTGATTTGTGAACCCGGTCCGGCCGAGTGCGGCGCCAAGATCGCAAGTTCTGGAGATTCCCTACCTGAGATCGATCTTCAGAGTAACCGGCAGACCTTTGTCGGGAGCGATCCTGAAGTTGCGGACGAGATACGACAGGTCCGCTCGTTCGGCGTTTTCGTCCACCTTCGTCTTCAAGAGAATGGTTGCGTTGGCGGGCAGCATGAGCGTGCTTGGGCCTCGTTTGCCGGTCCTTTCCATATCCACGTCAATATCGGAATGATTCCGCAGTTCGACCCAAATCGTTCCCTTGGACACGCGGTAGGGCTTGCCGACTTCGACGGCCCCATCGAATAGAGCATCGAGGTATTCTCTCCTACCGATCAATTGATTGGTGAGCCAGACGGCGGTCCGACCCTCGATGAGCGCCTCTTTCACGCCGTCCTGGCTCCTTTCGCGCGCGAAGACGAGAGTCATCGTCCGGTGGTTTTCAGGTGTTGTCTCCAGTGCTAGGTCGGGCTGATGGATGTCCGAGTTGCCCATCATCGTCAGGTTCTTCTCAAGGCACCATTGCTGAGCTTCGGGGTAGTAGCTCCCACCATTGGCCACTTCGATGCCGTCCAGCCACTTGTTCTCGTACAAGGTCGTGTGAATGTCGAACCAGCCTTTGTGCTCGGGTTTCCAGCCGGGATGGTTCCAGAAAACGAACGCCCCTTGCTCTTTGGCTGCTTTCGTCGCGTCGGTTAGTTCCTTGGTGTTTAGAGGATTGACGTCCTTCAGAAAGATCGCGTTGAAATGGCCGGGAGGTGTGTCGCGCGTGATCTCAGCAGCGTGGATGAGCAGAATGTTCTTATCCCGTGCATATCCCCGGGCGATTTCATACGAACGGTTGAAATTCGTGGGAACGTCCTTCTTGTGCGGCTGATACTCGATGTGATCGGTGATGGCGATGGCGTCCAATCCCAGCCTCCAGGCCTCGTCCACGCGCACCGTCGGCCACACTAAGCCATCCGAGAATACAGTGTGCATGTGGAGGTCGCACTTGAGCGTTTTGTAGCCGAGAATATCGGGGAAGTGAATCTCCCGCCTGTTCTGACCTACCGCCAGCGAGGCAAACAACAGACAAACGGCAATGACGAGGAATGGACTTTTTCGAGAGAACTTCATGTACGTGACTCCTTGCTTTGACTCAGACTGCTTCTTCTGCACCCCGACACCCTGCCAAGGGACTGAACGGCAGTACAATATCACAAAGGTGGCCCAGTGTCCAGTTGCGTGTCCACAGGCAGGTTCGTGCCTGACGACCAGCGAGTCGTCACAAGTTTACTGTGAGGCCTTCTTTTTCGGAACATTTGGACCCGGCGGGCCATAATTTTGGCATTTGACTTTTGATCTTCATCGCAAAAGAGCCTAAGATAACGGGAAACAATTTGGGGATTGACTAATGACAATTGACCACTTGGGACTGTCTGCTTTCCAATCAAAGTAGAGGCACCCCGCGTGGGTGCCCAGGACAGGCACATGGGCCTGCCCTTACCGTCCCTTTTAGGGGGACAGGCACCTTTCGCCGGAACGGCGCCGCCGAAAGGAGCCAGTCCCGAGACAATATTTGTTCATGAGGTAGCTGGTTATGCGTTATCAAAAACTCACAATAGTCGCTCTGCTTACTGGAGCGGCGGTGTGTGGCAGCTCAGGCGTCTGCCAGGGCACAGGGCTACAGGACCCCGACCAATCGGTCGTCATGATCAGGAGCGTCAGACAGGACTTCGACTACGTAATGCCCTGGAAGAGAGGCCAGATGGCCCGGAGTTCGGGATCGGGACTTATCATCGCGGACAAGAAGGTCCTTACCAACGCGCACAACGTGAGTAACTGCAGGTACGTCGAGCTGGCAAAGGAGAACACCGCTCAGCGCTACCCGGCCAGAATCCTGTACGTCGGGCACGATTGCGATCTGGCCTTGCTCACCGTGGACGACGCGAGTTTCTTCGAGGGCACCAAGCCCCTCGAGTTGGCGGGGATTCCAAAGGTCAACAGTACGGTATCGACGTATGGCTTTCCCGTCGGCGGCGAGCGAATCTCCGTCACGGAGGGCATTGTCTCGCGAATCGAGACCGACACCTACGCCCACAGCGCGTCCGGCAGGCACTTGGTCATACAAACCGACGCCGCCATCAATCCGGGCAACAGCGGCGGCCCCGTCATCCAGGACGGCCGGGTCGTCGGCGTTGCTTTCCAGGGACTCCGAGAAGCGGACAACATCGGCTATCTCATCCCCACCACTGTGATCAGACACTTCCTGAAAGATATCGAAGACGGAAAATACGACGGCTTTGGCTCGATGGGCACGATGTTCTATCCCGGCCTGCACAACGCGAGCTATAAGGACTACCTCCACGTGCCGGCGGACGAGGACGGCGTCGTGGTCATCGCCACACTGATGCACTCGTCGCTCGAATCGATCCTTCAGGCAGGCGACGTGATGACGCGGATCGACGACTACAATATCGACAACGACGGAATGCTACAGATACACGGCTTGCGACTGCCCGTCTCGGAAATCGTGGACTCGAAACAGATCGGCGAGACCGTGCAACTGACGTTCTATCGTCAGGGCAATCGAATGACGGCCACCGCGACCATCGCCTCGAACAAACCGATCTTCGACCAGGCACGGGGATACGACCGGCCCCCGCCCTACGTGTGCTTCGCGGGCTTGGTGTTTGTCCCCGCCAGCCGGAACTTCCTCGAAACATGGGGAGCAAAATGGCCCAAGGAAATACCTTTTACCTTGCGATACCTCTTCACCTACTCGGCGCAGCTCAATACCGACCGGCAGAGGAAAGAGTACGTGGTGCTCTCGGCTGTCATGTCCGACGAGGTCAACGCCTACGCCGATGAATTCAAAAACCATGTCGTCGAGAGCATTAACGGCGTCAAGATAAATGGTCTCGACGACGTTTATAACGCCTTCAAACAAACAGATAATCGTTTCTACGAGATAGAATTCATGGGCAAAGATCGCATTCTACCGATTGACGCGGAAGCCGCCCGACGAAGACAACAGCCGATACTGGAGAAGTATCACATTCCGGCTGAAGGCAATCTTGAGAGGACCTCATGACCAGACACATACTCTATATCGCCGTCTTGTGCGCGGCCCTCGCACCGTGCCCCATCGCGACCGCCTCGAACGCCAGCGGACCGGACCTGACCGAGGCCATGAAAGATTCCGTCGTCTATCTGGAGGTCTCGGCTTACGGCTACAGCCGGAGCGAACCCTGGAGGCACGAAAACCTCTCGAAAAGCTGGGCGTGTGGGTGCGCCGTGGGCAAGTACGAAGTGGTGACTACGGCGGAGAGCGTTGTGGATCTGGCGTTTGTACGCGCGCTGCGCTACGGCCAGAACGAATTTGTCCACGCAACGCTCAAGCTCGTCGACTATGACACGAACCTCTGCCTGATCCGACTGGACCCGAATGAGCTGACCACGCCTTTGAAACCGCTGACCTTCTCCGAGGGTTACGAGAAGGGAGCCGAACTTAGTTTCTACTGGCTCTCGCCGGACAGCCAATTGTACAACGGACGCGGCTATCTCGATCGCGTGAGCGTGGAACCCGTTCACGTCTCTTACGGGGCGCGTCTGTGCTACGTCGCTGCCAATACGTCGCAACGTACCGCCAGAGGAGAGGTCTATTGCGCGGGCAGCTCTCCCATTGGCATTGCCTGTTCTTCCAACCGCGAGAAAGAAAGCGGCTTGATCCCGGGCGAGACGATCAACCGATTCCTGAAAGCCACGGCCGGTCCCAAGTACACGGGTTTCGGAGAAGTCGGCTTCACACTGTCGGAGTTGCTCGATCCCGCGATGCGATCTTTCCTGAAAATGCCAGCCTCGATGACCGACGGCGCTTACGTGAGCGACGTAGACAATATCGGGACGGGTTGCGAGAGCCTCAAGAAAGGGGACGTAATCCTGAGCATCGACGGCAACGCGCTCGATCCGTACGGCCGGTTCATGCACCCCAAGTATGAATGGCTGTCGTTCGATCATCTGATTACCAGCAAAGCGGTTGGTGATACCGTGCGGTTCGAACTCTGGCGCGACGGCGCAAAAATGGAGATACAAACCGACGTGAAACGCTTCGACGTATCGCAAATGCTCGTGCCTTATCAGGAGCACGACCGACAGTCTGAGTATGTCGTCACAGCCGGATTTGTTCTGCAAAAACTCACGCGCGAATATCTGATGGAATTCGGTGACGATCTCGCCGGCCAAAGTCCGCCACACTTGTACTACTACTATCGTGACTCTGCGTTCAAACCCACGCCGGAACGTCGAGATATCGTTGTTCTCAGTTACGTCCTTCCAAGCCCCACCAACATCGGCTATGCCGGTCTCGGGCAGATGGTCGTCAGCAAATTCAACGGCATGAAGATACGTTCCATTGAAGACATCCCGGCTGCTCAGAAGCTAAACCCCGAATCCGAGTACGACGTCATTGAATTCGAGCTGGACAATCCCACCGTCGTCATCCCAAGGCGTCAGTTGCCCGCCGCCAACCAATTCATCCAACGCAGTTACGGCATAGAAAAACTCTCCAACATCCAACCGTAAGCCCGCACGGTGTATATTGACGATAACTCGGGGACTGGCTCGTTTTGACGGCGTCGTTCCGTCAAAAAGTGCCTGTCCCGCCCGTTCTGCGAAAAGGCACCTGTCCCCCTTGGAAAAAGGGACAGTAGGGGCAGGCCCATGTGCCTGCCCAGGGCACCCACGCGGGGGTGCCCCTACCTTGATTGGAAAGCAGACAGTCCCTCGTTAAGTCAGCGTGCCCATGTGCCGATGCATGATTTGATGATTTTTCGCTTGACAGAAGGCGGTCTGGTCGCTTATAGTGGAATTTGGTAAATGCTGCAAGTCATTGATCTTTCAGCAGTTTCAACAATGGGTCATGGGTTTTCTCCTTCGATCGACCTCGCAGACGGGGGCTTTGAAGGGGGAAGGTGGTGTCACGTCGAAAAGCACGATTTTGCGCGAACACAGTTGCTTATCATGAATATCCAACCATTTTTCAACTCTTTTCTTTGAAGGAGACTTGTCATGTACAAAAAGATGGCTCTTGTAGTTGCCATGGCCGTGATGATCGGCCTGGCGGGTCAAGCTCGGGCCGACCTGATCCTTCACTACTCGTTCGATGAAGGTTCCGGGACGATCGCCCACGATTCGAGCGGGAACGGGCACGACGGCGTCTTCGAGGGCGCTCCCACGTGGGCGGCCGGGAAGATCGGCGGCGCCTTATCATTCAGCGGCGGCGGCGAGCGCGTCGTGGACGCGGACGCCCCGGACTACCTCAACGGCCTGGACGCCGTGACTGTGACGGTCTGGATCAAGTCCAACGAGATTAACTCGGATCGCGGCTTCATTATCGGCGAAGAGCCCGACGGCGGCGACAACCTTATGGAAATACGCTATGACGCAGCGGGGGCGACGGGAGGCGCCACGAATGTGCTGAAGATGGCGGTGGTGGCGCCCAATGACGAACAGCAATTGGAAAGCTCCGCCAACGCTCAGACGACCGAATGGCAACACGTGGCGATGGTGTGGAGCCGAAACGAGCAACTGCAGTGTTACCTCGACGGTCAGTTGGATACACCTACGGCCAACGGCGCCGCGAGAGACGTGTCCACCGCGGACATCACGATGCTGATTATCGGCCAGGGCGGCAAAGACGCCGGCAGGAGCTGGAACGGTCTGATCGACGACGTGCGGATCTACGACGAGGCCCTGAGCGCCGAACGCATTCAGGGCATCATGCTGGGTGAAGGTTTTCCGTATGCGATGGGTCCCAGCCCGGCCGACGGCTCTCTCTACAAAGACACTTGGGTGACTCTCACCTGGACGCCGGGCGACTATGCCGTTTCGCACGACGTTTATCTCGGCACCGACCACGACGAGGTGGAAAACGCCATGCCGGACTCCGAGCTATTCCGTGGCAATCAGACGGATACGTTCTATGTCGCCGGATTCCCGGGATTCGCTTATCCGGAAGGACTCGCCCCGGGCACAACCTACTATTGGCGAATCGACGAGGTCAACGACGCCGATCCGAACAGCCCGTGGAAAGGCCCCGTCTGGAGCTTCTCGGTTCCACCGAAAATAGCCTACGACCCCGACCCGGCGGACGGCGCTGAGTCGGTGGCTACGAATGTCACGCTGACGTGGACCCCCGGTTTTGGTGCCAAGCTGCACACCGTCTACCTCGGCGACGACTTCGACACCGTTGCGAGCGCCACGAGTGGAACCCCCTTAGGAGCGCCCAGCTACAAGCCCAGCTCGCTTAAAGCAGCCAAAACCTACTACTGGCGTGTTGACGAGTTCGACGGTGCCCAGACTTATAAGGGCGACGTTTGGAGCTTCACGACCCAAGGCGCGATCTCGAATCCGAGTCCGGCCGACGGCGCCGTGGACGTTTCACAAACACCGACTCTCACGTGGAACGCTGGGACACCTGCCGCTTCGCACGAGATATACTTCGGAACCGATGAAGACGCAGTGAGAAACGCCACGGCGGCCTCACCGGAATACAAAGGCACAAAGGCCCTCGGCAACGAAAGCTATCAGCCGAACACGCTGGCCTGGGAGACCACGTACTTCTGGCGCGTGGACGAAGTCAACGACACGAACCCGGACAGCCCGTGGAAAGGCCCCGTTTGGAGCTTCACGACCGCCGGCTTCGCTATCGTCGATGACTTCGAGAGCTATACGGATGATGACGTGGCGGGCCAGGCGATTTGGCAACATTGGATCGATGGTTTTGGCGTTGCCGATAACGGCTCGCAGGTCGGTTATCTGCTGCCGCCGTACGCCGAGCAGACGATTGTCCACGGTGGTCTACAATCCATGCCGCTGCTGTACAACAATACCGAAGGCGTGACTAATTCGGAAGCGTCGCTGACACTAACAGCTACACGCGACTGGACGGTGGAGGGCGTCGCGGAACTGTCGCTGTGGTTCCACGGTCTTCCCGCCTCCGTCGGCAGCTTCACGGAAGATCCGGTCGGCACCTATACGATCACGGCGGAAGGCGCCGACATTTGGAACGCCGCCGACGAATTCCACTACGCATTCAAGACGCTCAGCGGCGCCGGAACGATTGACGCCCAGGTGCTCAGCGTTCAAAATACGGACCCCTGGTCCAAAGCCGGCGTCATGATTCGCGAGACTCTGGAGCCGGGCTCGAAGTTCGCGGCGGTCTATATCACACCCGGCCAGGGTTGCCGATACCAGGCGCGTCTGACAACGGATGCCGCCGCTGTGAGTGACACGTCGGTCGCCACCGCCGAGCAGATGGCCATCACCGCGCCCTACTGGATCAGGCTTGAACGCACTATCGGAGGCACCTTCAGAGGCTACTACTCCAGCGACGGGGTCAATTGGCAATCCATGTCGTGGAACCCGCAGAGCATCGTCATGGTATCGGACGTCTATGTTGGTCTGGCTGTGACCTCGCACAGTGCCGGCAACGTCTGCGAAGTCAAATTCACCAACGTTAGCACCACCGGCACGGTGGGCGCCCAGTGGGCGGACCGGGACATCGGCATCTCCAGCAACGCGGCCGATCCGCTATACGTGGCGGTTTCCAACTCGAGCGGCTCGCCGGCGGTCGTGGCCAACGACGATCCAGCCGCGGCGACGATCGACGACTGGACCGAGTGGCGCGTCCCGCTGCAAGACTTTGCCGATAAGGGCATCAACCTGCGAAACGTGGACAAGATCGCCATCGGCCTGGGCAGCAAGTCCGGCATGCCCGTGGTCGGCGGTACGGGAACGGTGTATATCGACGACATCCGGCTGTATCGCCCCGCCGGTCAGTAACTGGGGTCCAACCGGGTAACAAGTGAATGACCAGTAAATCGGGGGCCTGTGTCGAGCGGTTCGGTACAGGCCCCGTTGTCTTTGAAGGGACTGGCTGGTTTTGGCGGCACCGTTCCGTCGAAAACTGCCTGTCCCTCTCGCGATGAAAAGGGACAGTCAGCTTTCTAAACGACAGAAGGCAGACAGTCCCATGGCTACCGTTGTTCGAGGCGACCCTCAAGTAAGCACGCCCGGGTACCGAT
>CAYZAH010000034.1:0-14106 GCA_964475805.1 uncultured Pirellulales bacterium
CTTGACCTTCCGGAGGCGCGGATTGAACCGGCTCGAAGGCGTAACAAACGCCGTCACCACCACAGAAGAAGACCAGTGTCCGGCCGCCGACCTTTCCCAAAGCCGGGGAGGACCAGGTCGAATGAAAAATCTTCGGGCCGATGTGTTCGTCATCCCGGGCGACGAACCGTCCCGTTCTCTTGTCGAGCACAATCAAACTCGGGGCATCGGTCGCGGGAATCAATTCGTGCTTATCGTTGAGACCGTTGCTCGTATTGACGTAGAGATAGTCTCCGTACAGGAGAATCGAGCAGTGGGCCGAGTCGTGCTGATGAACACCTAAGTCGCCCACCATATCGAACAACCAGATAACGTCGGCATCCGTTTGGGCGACCTCCATCGGCGGATCACCCTTCGGTGCCATGTACCGGCCCTCATCTACGTAGGGACCGTCATTGCCGTCGGCCTGGCCTTTGAGATCGAGGCACACTACTTCGCCCCGGTTGGTGACCGTGTACACGCGGTCGCCTTCGACGGTGGCCGGTGAACAAATCCCCGTCCTGGGCCAATCCCGGTACAGCGCGGGGCTCAGTTTTGGGACCACGAGCTGCCAGCAGAGACTACCGTCCCTCTCGTCCAGGCACAGCATCACACCACGATCACCCTTGTGGCGAGGATCACGCGGCCGGTCGTTGTTCGTACCGATCAGCACTCTGCCACCGGCCACAACCGGCGTCGAATAAGTCTGCCTGCCTAACGGAGCGACCCATTTGATATTCTCTCCCGTGTTCGGGTCGAAGTGGTCGGGCAGATTGATCTCGGACGAGACCATGTTCCGCGAATATCTCTGACCCCACTGCGGTTGATCATCTGCCGAGACCATCGAGATAGATCCCAATAGACAGAACAACCCGGGAAGGAAAATATCTCTGAACTCGTTTTCTCTCCGGCGACACGCGGAGTTCGATGTGCTCACTTGCGGCACGTCTGACATCCTTATGTGTTTAGCTTTCCGTGGGCTTTGCCTCGGCTGTGGCTTCGGCGCCGGCGGCCGGGGCGTCCTTCGCCTTACGACCGGCGTGGCTCTTGCGATGCGCGACCTTCGGCAGCCCGAGCAAAGAATCCCCCTCCGACCACCGCTCCTCCTCTTTGAGCAGGTCGATACGTTCGGCGCGTGACAGGACGTTACGGTGCCTGGTCAATGCGCCTTTGACTTTCAAAGAACGATCAATGGACATCCAACATTTCTCCTATCTCTATTCGACTTTCATGCCGTACGCATCCGAGAAATGATGCGTGGCAAAAGATTCGTACCCCTTTGGTGCCTTATAATTCTTTCCGACCTCGATAATTCTCTGCTTGGCTTTGAACCCGTCCGTCCCGGGCTTGTCCGGGTTATCGTACCGATCCACCGTCTGCAAAAAACATATTCCCTTTCTTTGCCTGATCTCAGTCGCAATCCCCTGTTCAGCAAAATAAGCCTGAACCGGCACCAAATCGGCCGGCGTAGGGTATTGCACCAACACAATCACGTTATCGCCCTTCGAGGCATTTGCTTCGACATCGGCCTTGACCTCTGTCTCAACTTTTTCAGCCGGCGGAGGCGTATCCTCAACAACCGGTTTCACGGGCGACGGCGCCACGCCAGCAACCGCTTGCTCCGTCGTGCTCGGCTCGTCCGTCTCCCGCATGAGGCCGGACGGCCCGGCCGGCTGCTCTTCCGCCGGCACGTGCGAAAACTGACCGAGCCGATAGCTGGCGAGGATCACCAAGACCAGCACCAGCGCCAGCGCGATGGCCACCTGATACGGCACCGAAAACTCGATTCTGCCGTCGTTATACTGAACGAGCCTCGGCTTTCTCAGCCATTGCACCGTGCTTTTCGGCGTCTTGGCCGTTTTCTCGGGCTTCATTTCCGGCTCGTCCTCAACGGGCTTCTTCGGGGGCATCTGCTCCAGCGTCCTGCCGTGGCCGGATTTTTGCCGAGCCTTGCTCATTACCTCGTAGAGGGCTTTCTTGCCTCGATTCCGTGCCATAATTGAGTCCGTTCGGCTTCCAAAGATTATCCGATAGATGGCTATTATACCGATGTGGGTCAAAAGAGCAAGTGCATACCGGTCAAAAAGACGGCCCCTTTTTACTATGTTCGGGCTCCGATTTCAACAAGAAATCCCGCCTCAGAGAAAAAAGCTCGCGCCGGGGCCGTTGCTTGCAGGCTCTTCGGGAGAGCGATACAATACAATATCATGTATCTTAGAGTGGACGACAGGCAGGTAATAGTTCTGTGGTTCATAGAGAGGTTATATTCGCTCTTTAGCGACAGAGTATGTCGAATCCCGAGGAGTTCATCAGAAGTGCTCGTCATAACATTGACGAACTGGTCAGCCGGCACGCGGAGGCGCTGTATGCCTATGCGCTGATGCGTGTACGGGAGGAGGGATTGGCCGAGGATATGGTCCAGGAGACCCTGTTGGCGGCATTGCAGAGCTGGGAGAAGTTTGCGGGAGACTCATCGGAGCGTACTTGGCTGATCGGCATCCTTCGCCACAAAGTCCTGGATTTCTTCCGGCAGCACCGCGATAGTGAACAGACGTATGACGAAACCTGGCGTGCGGAGTACTTCGACAAGAAAAGGCACTGGAAAGAGAAGATAGTAGACTGGAGAGCCGACCCGGCGGCATTGGCGGAGAACAACGAATTTTGGAAGGTGCTTCATGGTTGCCTGAAGGCGCTTTCCAAACTCATGGCGGAGGCGTTTGTGATGCGGGAACTGGAGGGCATGAGCTCCGAACAGGTGTGTAAGCATTTGCAGATTTCACAGACTAATCTTTGGGTATGCCTGCACCGCGCGCGGCTACAGCTTCGCCGGTGTCTGGAAGTGAACTGGTTTGCATAGCTCTACGAACAAGACTATGGATCGAAAGATACTGAAGAACATACTTCGCATTTTGACTTTGACGTGCGATCAGTCCGCGCAGTTGATGTCCAAGTCGCAAGAGGCAACACTGAGCAGAGCCGAACGGTGGGCGTTAGGATTCCATCTGCTGGTTTGCAAATCGTGCCGAAAGTACAAGAAACAGTTGAAAACACTCCGGGCCACTCTCAAGAAAATCGCACAACCTCATATCTGGGACACCGCGGCCCCCCCACTGCTGGATGACGAACAAGCCCGAGCATTGCAGAAAAGAATTTCCAAAAGAATTCAGGAAAACCTGGATTCCATGTAAGGCCCACCCCTCTTCCTACGACTCATTAGCGACTCTTGTCCTTGTTCGGTACCAAACAAGATTTCAAGTGGCGTCGTGATCCTGACATTGCGTTGGGAACACCGTAAAGAGCTTTGTGATTTGATTAGGTGCTTTAGACAAGGAGTAGCAAACCATGAAAAGAAGAACATACATATTCGCAGTTGTCGCGGTTACAACCGTAGGATTGGCATATTTTGCCGCCAATGCGATGGCAAATCGTGGAAATGGGGCGCTGGGCGTCGTCTATGTGACGAGTCAGGGTCTCTATTACGACACCTTTGTATCCGCAAGTACCCTCCCATACAGAGGCCCCTTCCAAAAGCTTGACAACGGGTCTACGGAGTTTGGCCCTGGTGAGCCGGGATACCTCGGTGGAAGATGGTGGATCGACGACGGTGACAACATTATGGAACCACCTGGTGAAAGCGGTGATACGTACCTGTTGTGCCCGCTATTGCCGCCGGGGCGAGAGACGCCTTAGTCTCGAATGCAAAGTAGTGTGGTGCTGGGAGGTACGGTCTTCTTAGAGTACCTCCCACGTTCCCACAAATCGGATGGGAAAGCTGTTCCTCGGAAGGCTCCGATCCAGAGGGTCCGACATGTCGCCGCATTAACGAGGAAAATATGGAGACAGTTTTGAGAGAAGGGAAGAACTATGTCCAGAACAATTAGATCAGTATATGGGATATTGGCGTTGGTGGTTTTGGGTCTGCTGATGAGTTCTGCACCGCTGCAGGCCCAGGGTGACGCCGTAAAAGTGGTCGTCAAGATAGAAAGCCTTGCGCCCGAAAACGGCGTCTATTTCTCGCCCGTGTGGGTAGGTTTTCACGATGGCAGCTTCGATTTGTTTGACGTTGGCAGCCTCGCCAGTGAGGCGATCGAGCGTATCGCCGAGGATGGCAACAACACCGTGCTCCGAGCGGACTTTGCAGCCGTCACGGGCAAGACCGGCGGGATAGACGGGGTGATTACCTCGCCGGGTGGCTTCGAAGGGCTGCCGCTGTTCGATCCGGGTGAGACCAGTACAGCCGAGTTTACCCTGATACCGGGGCAAAACCGATACATGAGCTTTGCCAGCATGGTCGTTCCCTCGAATGATGCTTTCATCGGCAACCACAATCCGTGGGCGATCGAGCTTTTCGATGCAGCCGGAACGTTCAAAGGCAAACAGATCATCACCATTCCCGGCTCGATGGTCTGGGATGCCGGCACGGAACTCAACACCGAGATGGATGCCGCGTTCATCAATCAAACCGCTCCCAACACAGGCGTGACAACTGTGGCTCCCATTCTGCCTCATCCAGGCTATCTCGGCTCCTACGCCAATCCGGGTGGCGAGCCGATCATTCTGGGCGGTACGAATGCGGCCGGAACGCTCATCGACCCGGTGGGCGCCGATTTCACTTTGCCCTACGCTGTGGTGGCACGCATCACTATCGAACTGGCCCCGGACGCCGACCAGGCACAGGCACAGCAGTGATTTACAACTTTTGGGCTGGATTCCAGGACATGAGAGTCCTCAGAGCGGCACCATGTCCTGCAAAAGGGGTGAGCCACGGCTCGCCCCTTTTCTCGTGTGACAAGGCAGGACGACGCTCGTTGACACGGTCTTGGAGGCCGCGGTTGTATCGAACAATAACCATTTTCTTTTAGTATACGGGAAATGCTCAGGCTAATATCAATAAGTGTCATGGGACAGATGACAATGGATGGAAGCCGAACCCAATACCGAAACAAGGTTCGACGCGAAGCATCGGAAGCCGATTCGCCGAGGCCCGTCAATAGGGCCCGTGGGCGCAGATTCGTTCCATCGGTCTTTGTCCTGCTGCTTATCACGCCCACCGTAGGACTCTGCAAATCACAGGTTCCGGCTGCTGTGAACACGACTGTCCCGATTCCACATCCGATAACGAGCCTGTTGCGTGATAGGCAGGTCCGGGATGAGCTTGGGATGTCCACGGCTCAGATCGACGCGGCCGAGCAAGTGATTTGTGACGCCGATCTACCGCTGTGGTGTTTGCGCGACGTGCCGGTCCAGCAGCGCAACGAAACGGCCGCCTGGCTGATTCGACAACTCAGGCAGGGTCTCGCTCAGATCCTGTCGCCGCCCCAAGTCGAACGCCTCGATCAGCTTGCATGGCAAGCCGAGGGCATCGCTGCGGTTATCGAGCCGGACGTGGCGTCCCGGCTGGACTTGTCGGGCACGCAGAATAGCAGAATTCACATGCTTCTCAGTACATCGTACGTGAAACTCGCCACGTTCTATAAAAGCGATGCATCGCTTTCTGAATCACGCAGATCCGCTTATGTTCGCAAGCTTCTCGATGAGGCCGAAAAGAACGTCCTCGCCGTCTTGAGTAATTCTCAGCGGCGCACCTTGGGGAAGCTTATGGGCCGCCCGTTCAATCTGTCACACGTGCGGATCATCGCATGCAAAGCCCCCGAAATACAGGCGGATGCGTGGATCAATTTGCCGGACGGGACGACGCTCAATCCGGCGGGAAAGGTCACGGTGGTTCACTTCTACACTTTTGGCTGCGGCAACTGCATCCGCACCTTGCCATACTACAATCGGTGGCGAGAGCATTTTTCATCGAGTGTCTTCCAAATCATCGGCATTCACAGGCCGGAGACGGAACAGGAGCGGGATATCGACAAGGTGAAGAAAAGAGCGACCGAGGCCGACATACAGTATCCAGTCGTCATCGACAACGACAGTCGAATGTGGAACACCTGGGCGAATCGTATCTGGCCGAGCATGTATCTGATCGACAGGAACGGATACGTGCGATATTGGTGGTACGGAGAGCTCAACTGGCAGGGCGCCGAAAGCGAGAGAGTCCTGCGCGATAGAATTCAGAACCTCATCGACGAAACGCCCTGAATCGACGTGGAGCGTGACGCCTGAAGCAACAGTATCAGCCGGTTGGAGCTATCAGTAATCCTTGTATTTTCCCATCCATTCCGGCCAGAGCCTGACGGTTCTGACGGACCCATCCAGGAAGGCTTGGTTGGCGGTTCCGTTGTATCGGTCGACGCGGAAGTGCATCATCTCGTAGGCGGCGTCAAACCAGCGGCCGTCGAAATCGGGCCGTGAAAACCCGCACAAAAGTCAAATTTCGCTTGACAATGGGATCATCGTGGACTAATAAGGCGGTTTTCGATAAGATTGTCGCAGTTGAACCAATTGACATTGAGTTGTGCTTTCGATAGATGTACAACGCGTCAGCGATGGAGTATTAACATGTTACCTGTGAAAAAGACCAGCAAGAGCCGGACCCGTACCCGTCGGAGCCACCACAGCCTGAAGGCAACGAATTACTCGGTCTGCAAGAAATGCGACCAGGCCAAGCTGCCCCATGCGGCGTGCGCCAATTGCGGGTACGTCAATCCTAAGATCACACTGAAACTCGGCAAAGAATCGTGACGGGGACGACGATACGATGCGAATAGCCATTGACGCGATGGGAGGCGACAATGCACCGAAGGAGATTCTGGCCGGTGCCCTGGAATCGATCGACCTGCTGGCTGAAGACGATGAGTTGATCCTCGTCGGCCCGGAAAAAGAGGTCGAAGCCGGACTTCCGCCGGAGAAGGCGTGGAAGAAAAAGATCACGATCGTTGACGCCCCCGATGTTATCGCGATGGATGAGGTGCCGATCGAGAGCCTTCGGCGCAAACCCAAAAGTTCAATCTCGGTGATTGCCAAGCTGGCCAAGAGAGACCAGGCGGATGCTGTCATTTCCGCCGGGAACACGGGGGCCTGTGTGGCCGCTTTCCAGATGAGGATGAGAAATCTGCCCGGGGTGAACCGTCCGGGAATCTGCGTGGTGTTTCCCACGCCCGAGGGCCCCGTCACGATATGCGACGTCGGCGCCAATATCTCCTGCAGGCCGATCCACCTCTATCAGTACGGCGCCATGGCCAGCGTGTATGCAAAGCACCTGCTCGGGATTGAGAACCCGAGGGTCGGAGTGATGAGCATCGGGTCCGAAGACGCCAAAGGCAACGAACTTGTCAAGAAAGCCCGCACGCTGATGAAATCCGACACGAGGATGAACCTTGTCGGGAACATCGAGGGACGGGACATTTTCAGGGGCGCCTGCGACGTCGCCGTTTCGGACGGTTTTGTCGGGAACGTGATCTTGAAGCTGGCCGAAGGGCTCGTCGATGGTTTGTTCAAGGCGATCAAAATGGAGCTTATGGAGGAACAGCTTCCGCTGGTCATGAAGTTCAAGCCGGTCATGACCAGGATCTATGCGAAGTACGACTACAACGAGTACGGCGGTGCGCTGTTGCTGGGCGTCAACGGCACGGCGATTATTTGCCACGGCTCGAGTCAAAGTCGAACGATCAAGAATGCGATTTTGGCCTCCAAGAGACTCTTTACGGAAAAAATCAACGACAAGATTGTCGAATACCTTTCCGGGGGCTGTGTAAGGACCACTGATGAATCGTAGAACCCAGGGCGGCGCCCCCGCTTACCGTGCAGTCATTACCGGCTATGGATCGTTTGCGCCGGAAAAGACCCTCTCAAATGAGGACCTGGCCCGGATGGTGGACACCACGGATGAGTGGATCACCACGCGAACGGGCATCAAGACTCGGCATATCACGCGAGACGACGAGACGACTGCCATGTTAGCCTCGGAGGCGGCAAGGAAAGCCCTGGCCGAGGCCGATCTTGATCCAGCCGACGTCGAGCTTATCATTGTCGCGACGATTACGCCGGAGATGGTTTTTCCTTCCACCGCGTCTTTTGTCCAGCGTGCGATTAAGGCCAGAAAAGCGTGGGTGTTCGATCTGGCTGCGGCCTGCAGCGGTTTTGTTTATGGTCTGGCCATCGTACAGCAGTTCATCGAGATGGGCCGGATGAAGAACGCTCTTGTCATCGGGGCCGAAACACTCACCAAGATCACGGACTGGACCGACCGAACGAGCTGTATTCTGTTCGGAGACGGGGCCGGCGCAGTGGTGCTCGAACGAGCCGATGACGGACGCAAGGGCATCTTGTACAGCACGCTGCACTCGGACGGCGACCGATGGGACGCGCTGTGCTGCCAGGCCCACGGCTCACGCCACCCGGCGGACAAGGAGCTGGACGATCCGAAGAAAATCTATATGCAGATCAAGGGCAGGGAGGTTTATCAGCAGGCGATTCGCCGAATCGTGCAGACGGTCAACGACTGCCTGAAAGCCTGCAAATTGAGCATTGACGACGTCAAAATGATGATTTCGCATCAAATGAACGCTCGGATTATCGAGTCCGCTTCCAAGCGCCTGAACCTGCCTGATGAGAAGGTTTTCATCAACATCAGCAAATATGGCAATACGTCGGCGGCCTCCGTCCCCATCGCCTTTGATGAGTGCGTCAGGACGGGAAGGATCAAACGAGGCGACATCATTATTCTGGTGGCTTTCGGTGCGGGACTAACGTGGGGAGCAAACTTGATTGAGTTTTAGGGGTTCATCATGCGCATGGCGTATTGCGGCGGCTGTCGGCCAGTTCAGGTGCAATACGACACACGTCACGTGAGGTGCAAGTCATGAGTACGGCTTTTTTGTTTCCCGGGCAGGGTGCTCAGGTCGTGGGGATGGGCCGGGATATTGCCCGAGCGTTTCCGGCGGCGGCACGGTTTTTTGAAAAGGCAAACGAAGTTGTCGGTTTCGATTTAAGTGGAATTTGCTTCGAGGGGCCTGCCGAGCAGCTCAACAGCACGACGATTTCGCAACCGGCCATTTTCGCGACGTCCGCGGCTATTTTGGAAGTTCTAAGGACGGAATCGCCAACCGACAAGATACATCCCGACGTCACAGCGGGCTTGAGTCTGGGTGAGTACACGGCTTTGTACGCCGCCGGGCTGATGAGCTTCGAGGACGGATTGAGGCTCGTTCAGAAGCGAGGACAGGCGATGCAGGACGCCGCTGACGCAACCGACGGGGCGATGGTGAGCATTATCGGGCTGGATGAAGAAACCGTCCATCGGCTCTGCGAGGAGGCAGGTGAGGGCGAATTGCTGGAGCCCGTTAATTTCAATTGTCCCGGACAGATCGTCATAAGTGGTGACAAAAAGGCCTGCCGAATAGCAAAGGAGCTGGCCATCAAGTGCGGCGCGATTAAGGTGGTTCGCCTGGAAGTTGCCGGGGCCTTTCATACGCAGATGATGTCCAGTGCAGCCCAGGCCCTTGAAGAAGCGCTGGCCCATTGTGAGATTGCTGAGCCGACGGGAACGAAGACCATCGCGAACATCAACGGGGAATATTACACGACAAGCGCGAAGATCAAGGAGGGGCTGGTCCAGCAGTTGACCCATCCCATACTCTGGCAAAAATGTATGGAACGGCTTCTGGCCGACGGGGTAGATACGTTCTATGAGATCGGACCGGGCAGGGTCCTGACGGGATTGATGCGGAGAATCGACAGAAAGACGAAAGTTACAAATGTGAGCAGTTTGCAGGCGATAAAGGAATTGCTGTAGCACGGGCCCGACTGAGACGGCGGGCTTGTGTTTGACGCCTTTTGCGAACGTATTTTGGGAGATACAAGGATGTCGGAAAAGAGGCTGGCTGTTGTAACGGGAGCCGCAAGAGGCATAGGTCGGGCCATTGTTTTCGAATTGCTTCGACAGGGCCGGGTGGTAGCAGGGTTGGATGTCAATGCCGAGCAGCTTGGCGCGCTCGAAAAGGCAGTTCAGGAAGCCGGCTTCACCATCGTGACCAAGAGCGTGGACATAACTGATACGGAAGCGTTTTCCCAGGTGCTCGAGGCGCTCGCTTCCGAGCATGATGGTATCGGCATCCTGGTCAACAACGCGGGCATCACCCGGGACAATCTTCTGATCCGTATGACCGACGAGGAATTCGACGCGGTGTTGAAAGTCAATCTGCGAGCGGCATTTGTCGCTATGCGAGCCGCCGCACGCTCGATGATGCGAAACAAGTTCGGCAGGATCGTCAACATCAGCTCCGTTTCGGGTGTTATGGGCAATGCCGGCCAGACCAACTACTCGGCGAGTAAAGCGGGCCTGATCGGCATGACCAAGACCGTCGCGCGGGAGCTGGCCAAAAAGAACGTGACGGCCAATTGCGTCGCGCCGGGCTTTATTGACACGGAAATGAGCCGCAAGCTCCCGGAACCGGTTATCGAGGCCGCCAAACAGCTCATCCCGATGAGAAAACTGGGCAGTGTTGAGGACGTGGCCAAAGCCGTGGCGTTTCTCGCCAGCGACGAGGCCGGTTATGTTACGGGGCAGGTCCTCTGCGTGGACGGTGGCATGGCCATGTAAAAAAATTAAAAAAAATGTTTGTCCGGGCCTTTTTTTGTGGGTAATATAACCCGCCGAACTAAATGAGAGACCGACTCTTAGGGTCGGTTGGACCGCTGGATATCCTTTGTTGAATTAGCCAGAAACAGTTTCCTAACTGAAATTAGGGAGGATTAACAAGTGAGTGCTGATGGCGTAGACGTTCAGGCAATTGAGAAAAGAGTAATCGAGATCATTAGCGAGCAGATGGGCGCAGAAAAATCTGAAATCACACGCGAAACCTCCTTCATCAACGACCTGAATGCCGACTCCCTGGACACGGTAGAGCTCGTCATGGAGTTTGAGGACGAGTTCGATATGAGCATTCCCGATGAGGAAGCGGAGAAGATACAGACCGTCGGCGCCGCAATCGATTACATCGTCAACGTGGCACAATCCAAAAGCCAGCAATAGCGGACGCGTTCAGGCATGAGTAAGCGGCGAGTTGTTATCACGGGCTTGGGTTGTGTGACCGCTCTGGCTGAGTCACCGGCCGGCCTTTTCGAGGCGCTGTGTGAGGGCAAGAGCGGAGTCTCCACGATCGAATCATTCGATGCCAGTGCATACCCCGTTCGCTTCGGCGGTGA
Organism: uncultured Pirellulales bacterium; assembly: GCA_964475805.1. Lineage (GTDB taxonomy): Bacteria > Planctomycetota > Phycisphaerae > Sedimentisphaerales > Anaerobacaceae > JAFGTG01. The sequence continues at coordinate 11,119 of CAYZAH010000034.1, forward strand.
GGTCAAGGACTTCAACGTTACCAAATATGTGGACCAGCGGGAAAGCAAGCGCATGGACCGCTTCACCCAGTTTGCGCTGGCCGCCGCCGATCAGGCCGTTAGAGATAGCGGGCTCGATCTTAATGCCGAAGACGTTTGGCGCGTGGGCGTTGTCGTCGGGACCGGAATCGGCGGCATCAAGGAGATTGAAGAACAGCACGTCAGGCTCCTGGACAAGGGACCGAACAAGGTTTCCCCCTTCTGCGTGCCAAGGCTGATGGCTAATGCCGCAAGCGGTACTATCGCAATCCGGTACGGCCTACGCGGCCCTAATTTCTGCGTATCGAGCGCGTGTGCGTCAGGCAATCATGCCATCGGTGAAGCTTTCTCCAACATCGTGGCCGGACGAAGCGACGTCATGATAACGGGGGGCGCCGAGGCGGCCTTGACGCCGGTTGGCTTAGCGTCATTCTGCGCCGCTCGCTCGCTGAGTTTGCGGAACGACGATCCCCCTGCCGCGTCGAGACCGTTCGACAGAGACCGGGATGGATTCGTGCTCTCGGAGGGGGCCGGCGTTCTGGTGCTCGAAGAAGAAACCCGCGCCCGCAAACGCGGAGCGACGATATATGCTGAGCTTCTTGGATATAGTGCGACTGACGATGGGTATCACATCACCGCCCCCCTGCCGGACGGGAAGGGTGCGGCCATGGCCATGAAACTGGCGTTGGCCGACGCCGGCCTTGAACCGGAAAAGATCGAGTACATCAACGCACACGGAACGGGAACAGAACTCAATGACATCGCCGAAAGCTCAGCTATCAAGCACGTCTTTGGCCAGCACGCATACAAAATACCGATTAGCTCGACAAAGAGCTCTCTTGGACATCTGCTCGGCGCCACAGGTGCAGTCGAACTGATTATATGCGTCGAAGCGATTAACGCATCAACCATTCCCCCCACCATCAATCTGGAAAACCAGGATGAGCGGTGCGACCTCAAGATGGATTACGTGCCCCAACATGCCCGCCGAGCTGAAATCAGCACCGCTTTGAGCAATTCGTTCGGCTTTGGCGGCCACAATGCCTGCCTTGTCGTCGGCAAGGTATAGCTTGCATTCACTTCCAAGTTCAATTATTGTTCTGTGAGAATGGAGTTTCGTTTCATCCATAGTCCAGGTGCAAGGATGTGGCGCTAAGATGAACATCGTCGTAGCAATCATCTTGTTGGTCGTTGGGCTGGTTGTGCTTTGGAAGTCTGCCGACCTGCTGGTCGCCGGGGCGGTGAGCTTGGCCGAAAGGCTCGGCATCAGCTCGCTTGTCCTGGGGCTGACGGTTGTGGCAATGGGAACCTCGGCGCCCGAACTGGCCACGAGTGTCGTCGGTGTGGTGGGAAGGGCCGACGGTGGAGATATTGCGGTTGGCAATGTCTTCGGCTCCAACATCGCAAATCTGGCGCTCATCGGTGGCTTAGTGGCGCTTATTCGTCCTCTCGAAGTGAGAAAGAGGACGTTGTTCCGCGAAATCCCGGCCATGCTGGCCGTTGCCTTGTTGCTATGGCCCTTCCTGCACGATTCATATATGGCCCGATGGGAAGGACTCATCTTGCTGGCCGTTTTTGCTGCTTTGATCATCTTCGTGGTTCATACCGCAAAACAAGAAGCCCGACAGACCTTGATTGAAGCCAAGAATGTTGTTCGCGAAATGAATCGGCAGCCCTCCCATACGATCAAGAACGTATTGTTCGTCGTCATTGGTTTAGTGGGATTGGCCTTGGGGGCGGAAATGGTCGTGGACGGGGCTGTCTTTATCGGTGAGCGGATCGGTCTGAGTCAGGCCGTCATCGCCATAACCATCATTGCCTTCGGGACTTCACTGCCGGAGCTTGTAACCTGCGTTGTTGCCGCTCTTAAGGGACACCACGATATTTCCGTGGGTAACCTAGTTGGTTCGAACATTTTCAACACCCTGCTCGTCACCGGCGCGGCGGCCGTTGTTCGGCCTTTTAAGATAGAATCTCCGCAACTGGCGGGAGGGACGGACTACTGGATCATGGTGGGCGCCAGCGGGGCGTTTGCCGCCGCTGTCCTCATCGGCCGGTGTGTGGTGGGACGAACGTCCGGCGTGCTACTGGTCTGCGCCTATATTGGCTATGTGCTCTATCTGCTATTCGTATAGGAATCAGGTGAGGCAGCGCCAAGTCTGCCGGCCACAAGTTTCTGCAACCGGCAAACTTAGCTTCGCGGAGGAGGGTATGAATAGTTGTCCTGATTCTGAGGAGTCGATCTTTCATGCGGTATTCACTTATGTGCGTCTTCACTATCAACTTAGGACCTATAACCAAAAACCATAGTTAAGTGCCATCGCGATCCCAAACGTAACATTTTTTTCGATATTATTCGCAGAAACGCCAAAAAAGACACCAATTCTGAATTGCATTGTTTAACTTATCCCATCCGCCCCCCATATCTTTGTCGCGCCTCCAGCGAGTTGTGCATCCCTTTACAAGCGCGAATGTCACCCACTCACCCTACAGAAATTGTTCCAGACCTTTTCGTATCAGCATGACGGCTATCGCGGCCAAAAGCAGGCTGGTGATCTTCGACAGGGCTTTCGCGCCTACCTCGCCAAGAAACTTCATCAACCAAAACGAGATTCTAAAGAGCAAACCCGCGAACAGAATATTCACCACGACGGAAATGACGGTGGGAACCATCCCGTGTTGCGTTGCGAGGACCATCGAGGTTGTCAGGACCGCCGGACCTGCAATGAGCGGCGTTCCCAGAGGGACCACACCAAGCTCCGGGCCGGGAATACGCCGCGTTTTGGTCGGACCCACCATGTCAATCATCGCCAGAGAAAAAAGGATGGCACCGCCCGCAATCATAAAATCCCCCATGGTGATGCCCAGGAATTTGAAGACGAGCCTGCCGATGAGGACAAAGCCTATCGCCAGCCCGGCGGCGGTGATCATCGACTGGACGATGACCTTCGTCCGGGCCTTCTGCTCCAG
>CAYZAH010000035.1:0-13945 GCA_964475805.1 uncultured Pirellulales bacterium
AGTGACTAAAGTGACCTAAAGTGAGCTAAAGTGTGTTGGCGCCGATACAACTTCAGTCACTGTGGTCACTTTTAACTTTAGGCACTTACTACATGGAACAGATCCGTACCCGCGAAAACGCACTATCAATACTGGCACCGGCGAAAATTAACCTTTCCTTGTTAGTAGCAGGCAAACGGCCTGACGGCTTCCACGAACTGGAAACAGTCATGGCCAAGATTGACTGGTACGATGAGATCCTGATTGAGCCTGATCGCGGGGCCGGCGTCGAGCTTGTCTGTGAGGGGCCGCATTGGGTACCTGACGGAGAGGATAATCTCGTTCATAAGGCTGCTATGGCGTTTCTCAAAAGCTGCTGTCTGGATCGGAATCTGCGAATCACCCTAACAAAGAACATACCGGCGGGAACGGGTCTCGGCTCAGGCAGCAGCGATGCAGCGGCCACGCTTCTCGGTCTGAATCATTGCTTGCAGGTGGGCATGAACGAGAGCCATTTGCGCACGCTTGCAGCAGAATTGGGTAGCGACGTCAGCTTTTTCCTGAATGGTCCGTTGGCTTTTTGTACGGGAAAAGGCGAAAAAATCCGGAAAATTGAGGAAATTTTTCCTTTCCTTGCTGTCCTGATCCTTCCGAACATAAGTGTTTCTACAAAAAAGGTTTATGAGAACTACAGGCACGATCTGGCCCTGTACGAGGGTCTTAGCTCCCGTATAAGGCTCTATGTCGAGCAAAACAGGATTGATTTGGTAGCTGGATTGTGCGCAAATATGTTGTCTGAGAGTTGTTTTAGTATAGAGAAAAGCCTTGCCGAATTGAGGGAAACGGTCGAGTCTTTAGGCGTGGGACCCTGCTGTCTGAGCGGTAGTGGTTCAGCCATGTTCTGCATTATCGTCAGCGGGGATGAGCACGATGCCATCCACTGCAAACGAAAAATCGAACACGCGACCGGCTGTGAGTGCGTCATTGTCAGGAACAATAATTGGTAAAGCTTTGGCGAGGCAATGAAAAATGGAGATCAGCGAGGTCAGAGTCAGACTGGTGAACAACAAAGACAACAGATTGAAGGCCTTTTGTTCGATAACAATTAACCGAGAATTCGTTGTTCGCGATATCAAAGTCATCGAGGGAGCAGGGGGGTTCTTTGTCGCAATGCCGTCAAGGAAAATGAGCGACCACTGTCCGAAATGCGGAGGGAAGAACCATTTGAGAGCGAGATTCTGCAACAACTGTGGAGCGAGTCTGCCGGAAAACCGGGCGAAAAAGGACATACAAGGCAAGATCAAGCTACATGCAGATATCGCCCACCCCATCAATTCCGGCTGTCGGCGGAAAATTCAGGAAAGTGTCATCCTCGCCTTTAAGAAGGAACAGGAAAAGTCCAGAGACCCCAGTTACAAACCGGTGGAGATGGATGAACCCGATGACGACATACCGGAGATCATCGCGTAAATCGAGGAATTCAGGACGTTAAACGTTCCAGGACTCTGTCGATCGCCGCATCCAAATGCCCGTTGAAGTCGTACTTACCCTCACTAAGCTGCTGGCGGACGTCGAGTATTTTTTCCTGGCGGACCTCGGGCAGCGAGGCGATCTTCTTTAGCAGTTGGCCGATAGGCGTGGTGTGAATATTTTCGAGAATTTGCTCCATGACCAAATCTTCTTCGGGAGCAAGACTCCCTCGATCAGGATTAAGATGAACGTTCACCCTATTGAAACGCCGGTTAGTATCAAACTTTGGCATTCATACTACCTTGCACCGCGAGTCTTGAGTAGGAGAATATCCTTTTTCCTTCCCAAGACAGATGACCACTATATCTTGTATGTGCCCTAAATCCGTTTTGAGGCCCCGAACGACTTCCTAATACTGGTATCGACAACTGTGCTGAGAAAACTTTAGAAAAGTTCTGTATTGTGTCAACCCACGATGGCACATGGGTTTAAGGAGAGTCTCGCCGAAATATCGCATAATAGTATTGAAAATGAAGGCTCGTCAAAACCTATTTTAACGCTCACTGACGCTGGTGGACATCGCTGTGTTAAAATGGGAAAGGTACTACATGTAGTGATCTTAAGAGTCTCGTTCGCTGCTGGTGGCTGTGAGATGAGAGTACCATTTTCAGGATAGAAAATACACAAATCTATCCATATCCGGTGCTTTCGGACAGATATCTTCTGTGCCCAGAGCCGAATCAAAAGTAGTACTTGAATGTTATATCCACGTCCCAGAGATCGTTGTCCGGCATGTTCTCCTTCTTGGTGAGCTTGATCCGTTCACACTGGAGATTCGCCCAGCGTAATTGGATCGTCGAGAGAAATTCCGCGAATTCCGTGATGCTCACTTGGCGGAGGTTCACGGTGGCGCTCTGGTTCTTCTGACCGCCCGACGTGATAGGCAAACCCGAGCGCAGATCGCATTTGCTCTCCGGAATCTTGCACCTGTTGGCGACCTGATCCACAGCGGTCCAGGAGAATTCGGAAGCGGTGTCATTTGAGTCCATGAACTCCAGGCGGTCCGGGTCAAGAGTCAGAATCTGCATCATGATCGGCTCGGCCTTCTGATACTGAGAGGTATGCTCCTGGGCGCTCCTGTGAGCATTCGGCAGATAGACGGCCCAAACAAGGAGCGGCCACAACGCCACCAGGACGGGAACCAGAACGTAGTAAAGGATTGGGTTTTTGTAGAGATCTCTCATGAGGCGTCCCCACCAGCTTTCTTTGGCTTAAGTGTTATGTTGAAACTTTCACGCCCGCCCGACGACGTGTACTTTTGCTGTTCAATACTCAGGCCGCCTTTCTCCACCGCCTCGAACAGGCTCTGTCTGTCCTGTCGGCTGGCCACGTTAGCTTGTACGGTCATGAGTTCGTCCGTAACAGTGAGCGAGTCGATGTTCAGGTCCGTCTGGGCGGCGCACGTGTTGAAGGCCTTCAGCACCAACGTCAGATTTGAAGATATGGACTTGTGGCTCGGGTTCAAGCCCATTTTTTCCGCTTCGACGCGCCTCAGCAACCCGCCGAGTTTTCTGGTGGCTTCCCTGGCTGAGACGGTGCTCCGCAATCTCTCCAAAGCCACATCTGAATAGTCTCTGGCGAATTTGGCGCGCAGCCCGTCCCTCGTCTTGTCGACGCTAAAAAGTTTGATTTGGAAATACAAACCCACAGCCACCAGAAGAACGGTCACGGAAACCGCTGCGAATTTGAGGGATTTCTGGAGTTTGAGGCGCTTGCCCAGGAATGGGCTGAAATCGTTGCGAAAATCGACCTTATGTCCTTTCTCTGAATGAGTCAGCGCGGCGCCGTAAGCAATAGCTATATCGATAGGGTTGGCGCCCGCGTCCAGCTCTTGCAGCCTGATACCTCCGGCGCGGGACAAGTCAATTGTCTGGACCTCCATATCCAGCTTTTCGCGAAGGCCTTGGGATGCCGTCATTCCGGCTGAATCGAAGATCTTCAGCTCTTGCGGTGTTTCGGTATCCTGAGCCAATGCCGTCGTGATGAGCACTTCTCTTGCAATCAATCCAGTCCGGCCCTGGCTCTTGCCCACGAGGAATGTTCTGCAAAGGGGAGCCTTTCGAGAGCCTTCGGCTAAACCGACGGGGATGATCAGATAACCACAGTGCCGAGACAATAATGCAAAGAGAACCCCTTGCTGGGACTGTTCCGGCGTCCCTTCTCTGTGGAGGAATCGCGCCAGACAGTTCACGTCCGGCTCGATGGTAATCGGATCGAGGTTGTATTGCTGTAGTGCCGTAAGGAGATCAGACAAGATGGTTCGCTCGGCGGTAAAGACCGTGACTTCCGAGCCGGTCTCGTCGCTGGAGGCCACCTCAAACGCCAGCGCAACCTTCGTTATGTCCGTCGCAAGGCTCTCTTCCGTATCGAATTTCACGGTCGCGCCAATTTGTTTTGGATCGCGAAACTCACTGTGCACGCTGTGCTGCATAAACATCGTGCAATCCAGCGCCACCGAGATTTCGGAGAATCTCCAGTTCTTTTCTGTGAGGCCCTGAGCGATAAGTCGCGCCAATATCTGCATGTTGGTTTGTTCTTCTTCTCCGCCCTCAGGGACAGCCACACTGAAACAACTGACGGCCTCCGCCTCCTTCGCACGCGAATTGATGTAGACCACCGTCGCGGTGTCTTTACTTACATAGATGCCCAAGCCAGTCTGAGATTCCACGGTTGCCAAGCTCCTAAATAGTTATCGATATTCAGCCGTTGACGGCGGCGATTTCCTTAACCTGGTTCCCTGTTTTCGTTACAGCGATAAGGGTCGATGCTTTCGCCGAGCCGCTGGTAGCCGTTATTCTGATCATGAAGACCTCGCTCTCGGTCGCAATGTACTTCTCGCACTTGGCGATTGAATCGGAATAGCGAGGCAGCGCTTCCTTCAAATCCTCTATGCTCGTAAACGGTTCCTCTTTCCGGCGTTGAATGATTTCTTCGGCGATCGCGACCTCGTTGCCGCCATAGATAAAAGCCGCTTCCAACACGTGTCGAGGGGCGGTATTGATGTTGACGTTCCGCGATCCCCAAAGGCCCATGTATTTCAGAGGGGATTCTTGTCTCTGCCCGGAAACGACGGTCGGCACGGCGAGCGCTTCGGTATCCAGCATCGAGCTATGAAAGAGCCTCGCGAAGAGATCTGTTTGCTGGGTAGCTTGTTCCGCGGCGGGAATAACCTTCTTCTTAGTCAGTGTTCGCGGCGTTCTTGTCGAGCGGCTTGGGTTGCGGGTCGTCGTGCCGGCGGCGCTCTTAATCGTTCTTGTGATGGGCTTGAAGTCCGTTTTGAATGGTTGCAGGGCGCCGATTTCCATGAGCTGTTGTCTCAACGAATCGATATGTCCGGCATCGAGCCCCGCCATTTCACAGAAGGTGGTGAAACCGGCCTCAGTCTCGCGCAGCGTCTCTCTGTCGTCCAACAGTGCCCAGCCGAGAGGGTATTTCGCGTTTTCATCTTCAATTTCAATTCGCACTTTCGCGGGACCAATCTCGAATTCCACGGGTTCAGTGACGAGCGGCCACGCCGGACCATAGGGGCCCCGAATCGTCAGGGAATCAAGACCTCCCTTTTGACCGATCGCGATCATATTGGAATCACCCGTTTTGCTCATATCGTCAAAAGACTGATTCTTGTTTAGTCCGGTTGTTTGATCTTCCGTCGCCCACTGCGCCAAAAGCTCCTGATATTCCGCTTCGTCGAGGGCAAACAGGTCGGAAAAGTCCGGCTCATTGGGACGCTCAATGACCTGGAGATTGAGATCTTCCATCGCGGCCAGGGCATATTTCACCCCTGAATCACAGCCATAGCGGGCTTGGCTGTAGTTGATGATGTACTGATTGCGATGCCGTTGGGCCGCAACCCGGCTGGCCAGCGTGTAGCCCAGTGTCGCGAGCACGACTAACAACACGAGCGTCACCAGCAATACAATACCAGGCCCGCTTCGAGAGATATTCAGTTTTCTTTGAGCCGTGTTCATTAGCTGCACTTCTACGACCGTTTGGAGATTCTTGGCGACGTGCTTCCACTGCCGGACGATTTTGTTTTGTCCGTTTCTTTTTCTGTTTTCGTTTGTGTCTCCGTGTTCGTCTCTGCTTCCGTTTGCTTCGTTTGGTCTTGGGTGCTCTTGCCTCCCCCAATGTCGAAATTAATCTTTCGGGTTCTGTCAATGGCAATGGTTCTCGTGATTTTCTCTTCGTCGGGCACGTCGTAAACGCCGTTCATGTCCTTATAAGGCTCAGCGAACGAGATGCTTACGACGATGCCGGTTGGTGGAGTTCCATCCCATTTATCAGCAAGCTCGGTGCCGGAGATGGCGCTAATATTGAAGAACGTGACTCCGCTGCAAATCGGCACGAAAGCTTCCTTTTCCCAATCGTACTTATTCTGCTGGAGGACCTTGTCTTCCAGGTTGATGCCGCCGTGGCTGCGGTACAGGACCAAGCCGTCGGCCGCACTCTCAATACTGTAGCTACTCTGCCAGACGATTTCCTCGAACGTCTGCTCTTTACCAGAGGCATCCGTGATGGTTCGTGTGATGGCCAGTCTGGCGGCGGGGATCAGTCGGCCGCCGGCAACGTTCTCCAGTTTGTTCTGAATAGTGACCTTCAGGTCCGTGTTTGAAGAGATCATGCTGTCCAGGTCTTCCGCGATGTACTGGAGCACCTCGTTGGGCACTTGGGACTGCTCAAGCCTGCGTATCGCTGCGCTCGCTGAATGTTCAGCGCGATTGTAGACGGCTAAAATGGCGACCAGGACCATCGCCCCGATGATGAGCGAGGCGAGCACCTCGGCCAGTGAGAAGCCGGGCGCCGACATGCCTGGCCTGTTGTCCATTTTGCGATTGATTTTTTCAGCCGTCATCAGATTCAAAAGACCTACCGATTCTGCATGAGATTCCAAATCTCGGAGAAGTCCATTTGTTCGAGTTCTTCATACGTCAGCCCCGTTTGGGGGTCGATCTCGTTGTTTCCGCCGGTTTGTCCGCCGGCCGGCTTTTGCGATTCGCTAAGGCGGTCCTTCAACTCTGCGATGGACTTCACTTGTTGGCTCTTGACCTCCGGACTCGGGTCGCCGTTATGTTGCTTGAACAAATCAAGGTTGCTCTTGATGAAAGAGCCGTCTTCAGCCGTGAGCAGCCCGTTCTCAAGCCACTTCTCGATAGTCTCGACGTCCACACCGGCATAAGCGGCGGCATCTTCAACACTTTCGATAAGCTGATCGGCCACGTCGCTCTGCCCTTCGCCATTGTCATCCTGTTTTAACAGTTGAAGCAACTGCTCCTTCGTCACGTCGGTCAGCCAGTGGGTCAGCTCGACGCTCTGCTCCAGCCCGTTAGGATCAATATACTGTGCCGAGCAGACGCCCCTAAGCCACATCCTCGCCGTGACAGACTCGTAGAAGGTTTCAACGGTCGTCTGCCACGTAATAGCGGGGTACCTGTCGCTCTCGCCGTACTCTGTGCTTTCCTGTACTGACGATGAGGCCAGAAGCTGCTCCATGTTCTCCCGGGCCACTTCGAAAGCGTGCATTCGCATTGCGGAATTTGCCGCCGAGGCTACACAGCGGTTGATAACAACCACCACGCTCGAACTGGTCAACGCGAGAATAGCCAGGGCGGTCATCACTTCCACCAGGCTGAAAGCCTTCTCTCTCGTCTTAGATGGATCAGAAAGGCATCTCATCTTTTGGTCTCGGCTGCAAAAGCTGTACGTCGCCTTGCTCTAACGTCACTATTTTGTTGAGCGGGTTGACGACAATCGAATAAGGCTGTTCCTTTTCGTCCTGCAAAACGATCTTTCCGCCGCTCTGCCAGCCGGCGGGTCCGACTCGGAACCACGCCTTGGTATTTGTATTAACGCCGTCGTCAAACCAAGCATAAACGAGTCTGCACTTATCCGTCAAATTGTCCTGGACAATAACCTCGCCGGGCGTTTCTTCCGGCTGGTCGATGTATATCTCAGAACCGGTAATATGTTTCAGTTCATAGCTTTGCTGCGTAATATCAATAGTAACTTCATATCGCCTACCGGTTTCGGCCGCTGACCTGGCGGCCATTTGCATCGTCGAGACAAGGTCCTGGGTTTGCGCTCGGAACGTATTCTTTCTGAGCAATCCGAAAAGATGCAACTGAACCAGCATGGTGAACAGCGCTATCACCGCAAGCACGACCAGCAGCTCGGCCATGGTAAAGGCGGATCTCGTATTGCGTATCGCGTATTGCGTATTGCGTATGTTCCTTGTACACATCACGCGATACGCATCACGCACGACGCGATCAGGATGCGTCCGTGCTGAGCAGATCATCCTCTGTGCCCTCTTCGCCGTCGGGACCGGCGCTCCTGATGGCAAACTCCTTGCCGCTTTCCGGGTACGCCTCGTAAATGAAAGGATTTCCCCAGCCGTCCATCGGTATTTCCGTGGTTTCGAGATACCCTCCCGGCTCCCAGTTCGTTATGTCCGCCGGTTGCTCCACCAGCTCCATCAACCCGACGTCTTCGTTCGGGAATCGCCCCGTATCCATTTTGAATTGATTGACCGCCGCGTGAAGCATCTTCAAATTCGCCTTTGTCGTTGTGACACGCGCCTGGTCGATCTTGGACGTGACCTTCGTAACCACCAGAGCGGCGAGCAGACCAATGATAATCAGCATCGCCATAAGCTCGACCATGGTGAAGCCGTGTCTATTGCATTTTCTTTTCTTGTTCTTTGTCATATTGACCTCCAGAGGGTTTGTCAGAAGTTTCCCGCCGAGACTTCCAAAATCGGTAATATTGTCGCATAAGCAATGACGCCAATCACCCCGGCCATCACAATGATAATAAGCGGCTCGACCGCCGCACTGAGTCGTTCGATGACAACGTCGGTAGAGGCTTCAAGATTGTCGCTGATGCTTTTGAGCATCTTCTCGAGCTCGCCGCTTTTTTCACCGACCGCTACCATGTGAGCGATAGCCGGATCGATCACCCCACTGTCTCGCAATGGTGTGGCTATGTCCGCCCCGGCTAAAATCCTCTCACGCGATTGCTGAACGGCCCTTTTCATCAGGGTGTTTCCGGTCACTTCAGCGACGACCCGAAGCGACTCGGCCATCGCCAGCCCGGAACCGAGAAGCGTCGAGAGTGTCGAAGAAAAACGGGCGACCACACGCTGCTTGATAAGCGGGCCGAACATCGGCAAAGACAGCGCGAGCTTGTCTCGCAAATACGCCCCTCGCTGGGTCCGCAAGAACCACTTGAGGCCCCAGATAAATCCGATCACGCCCGCGATCACGGCCAACAGCCACCAACTGGTCAGCACGTAGCCGACGTCCATCAGCCGTCGCGTGATCCAGGGTAATTGCTGTCCCGACCTTTCGATTTGTTCGCCGATCTTGGGAATAACCTTGATGGTCAGCACCAGGATCGCCACGATACAAAAACAAATCAGGACGATGGGATAGATCATCGCCGTCATGACTTTGGCTTCGACTTTCCGGCGTTTTTCCATAAAGTTAGAGATGGTCGAAAGGCTCTCGCCCAACGAGCCGGTTACCTCACCGACGCGCACCATACTGACGTAGATGACGTCGAAGTAATCGCCGTAGTCTTTGAGGGCGTCGGTGAAGGACTCGCCCGTCACGACGCGATCGCGAATATCGACAAGAGCGTGCCTGAATCGCGGGTCGGACGTTTGGAGCGTCAGAACGGAAAGCGCTTCGGTCAGCTTGATGCCCGAAGACAACAACGTCGCCATCTGCTTGGTGAAGTCGATGATCTGGGTCTTGCTGTGCCTGACGAAGATGGATGATAGGGAGCCTTTGCCTTTGGTGCGGGCGCGTATCTCGGTGATCGACGACGGATGGATACTCCGTACTCTGAGCTGCTTTCTCGCCGCATAAGGGCTTTCAGCACTAATCGCCCCTTTGACCTTCTTGCCGTTCGTCGCAATCGCTATGTATTGATATCTGGGCATCTGTCAGTAAGTGACTATTTGCTATTGACTATTGACTCACTTTCCTCACGGTCTTCCGTCGAATGGTCAATACTTGTTGGTAAATCGCAAATCATAAATAAGGAATTAGCTGATGTCGGCCTGCGTAACTCTCAAAACTTCGGACACGGTTGTTACCCCGGCCAACGCTTTCCTGGCGCCATCCATTCGGAGCGTCTGAAGGCCCGTGTCGAGGGCAAGGCGCTTTATTGTACCGGCACTTTCCCTTTTGTATATCAGGTTCTGGATTTCTCCGTCGACCATCATCATTTCGTAGATACCTGTTCGGCCGCGATATCCGGTCTGAAAGCATTTCTCGCAGCCGGCGCCGACGAAGAAGTTCCCACCACGCTCGGCCTCTTCACCCAGGCCGAGTTCTCGGAGCTCGTGGGCCGTGGGTTGGACTCGCGTCTTGCAGTTCGGGCAGACCTTTCGCACAAGCCGCTGGGCAATGATGGCGATCAGTGACGAGCTGACCAGGTACGGCTCGACGCCGAGGTCCAACAATCGGCTGACGGCTCCCGCCGAGTCATTCGTATGCAGCGTGCTGAAGACCAGGTGCCCGGTCAACGACGACTGGATGGCCATTCGGGCCGTCTCGATATCCCGGACCTCGCCGACCATGATCACGTCCGGGTCTTGCCGCAAGACGTGCCTCAGCGACGTCGCAAACGTCATACCCTTCTTGCTGGCGACCTGAATCTGACTGATCCCTTCGAGCTGGTATTCGATGGGATCTTCTATCGTGATGACGTTCTTCTCGGCCGAGTTGATTCGATTCAGGCAGGCATAGAGCGTGGTGCTCTTTCCGCTGCCCGTCGGGCCCGTGACGAAGATCACCCCGTGAGAGCGATTGAGCAGCGAATCGAACTTCGTCAAATCGCTTCTATCCAGACCCAGCTCGTCGAGCTCGAACACTCCGGTGCTTTTGTCCAGTAGTCGTAAGACGCTACGTTCGCCGAAGCTGGTCGGCACGGTGCTAATTCGCAGATCGACCTCCCGCTGACCCAAACGGACGCTGCATCGACCGTCCTGTGGAAGCCGACGTTCGGCGATGTCCATGCCCGCCATCACTTTGATACGGGAGACGATCAGCGGAAGGACGTTCCTGTTGAGGCTCAGCGTATCGTACAGAATACCGTCGATACGATAGCGGACCTGAATCTTGGACTCGTAGGGGTGAACGTGAATATCGCTGGCCCGTAACTGCAGCGCGCGAAACAAGATGTCGTTCACGAGCCGGATCACGGGGGGACGATTGACCACGTCCAGCAGGTCGTCCGAGGTGGAGACCTCGTCAACGAGCTGGTCGAGGTTTTGCGAGTCCAGCTCCTCCGCGACCTCCTCGATAACCGTGGTCCTCTGTTCGTAGGCCACGTCAATCACGCTCGTGACGGCGGCTCGCGTCGAGACGGCCGCTTTCACCGGCATGCCCGTCATCTTCGAGACATTGTCCAGCGCGTTGGCATCCAATGGCTTAGATAGCACGACCGTAAGCTCGCCATTGTCGGCCTCCGGCTTGATCCCGATCAGATAATGGTGCTGAGCGTACAGCGCCGGGACCGATTCTATGAATTCAGGCGGGACGGCTTTGGCCGGGATGTCCGGAATGTATTCCAGGCCCAGGGCCTCAGCGAACAGCTTGAGCACCACGTCTTCCGTGAAGTAGGGACAATTGAGCAAGACGTCGTCCACTCGCCCGCGTCCAGCGTTTTCTTCAAGGAAGCTGGTCAACTGATCGGCGTCGACCAGCCCCGTCTGTTTGGCGGTTTGTATCAGAAGGTCTTTCATAGCTGTTATTGAGCGTCGAGTACGTTAGCTGGTGCCATCGGCTTCGGCTTAATACCGGGCCAATCTTCGTGGTTCTGAAACTCTTTCTCGTGCTCTTCGAATGCGGTTCGGTTCCTCTCTGAGATTTCTCGCAAATTGTCCATTTGAGCGATGCCCTTTTCCGGGGGCTGAATGATCTCGGCCTTGACGAACACGTACAGGTTTCTCTGGATGTCACTGTTGCTGGTGCTCCTGAACAGTCCACCCAAAATCGGAATGTCGCCGAGGATGGGGATTTTCGTTCCGCCTTTGCTCTGGTTGAGCTTTATCAGACCGCCCAGGATGATCGTACTGCCGTCCGGGACCGTGACCGTGGTATTGATGTCACTACCCGTCGTGTCCGGCGGTTTCTCCCCCGTGATAGTTCCAAAGTCATCTCTGTGCAGCGTGATATCCAGACGCAGGAAACCGCCCCGGCTTATGTGAGGCACAATGGCCAGTTCTATGCCCGCTTCATACGGCGCGTAATCGACTGCCGTCTGGATCAAAGTTGCATTTTGACCCGCTGCCGCGGAACTGACGGGGATCGAGGAGGTCTTTGTTACGTAGGTCGTATCCGTGGTGCTGATCGTTCCCTCTTCATTGTCGTTGACGAGGATTTTGGGTTTCGCGAGGACTCTACCGTAATCTTTCTGTTGCATCGCTTTCAACAAGAGGTTGATGTGCTTGTCACCGTAGAATCCCGTTCCATAGCCCCCGTTCGATTGAAGGTCGATGAAGCGATCCCGGCTGCTGTCCGTCAGGTTCGACACCAGGTTGTTGTTGGTGGCGCCTTCGACACCGCTCATGATCGCGTTCGTCAAGCCCGATGTTTGAGTGAGGTCCGGAAAGCTCGATATGATATTCAGGTCGTAGTCGAAGGCATCCGTTTTCGATATCTGTACCAATGTCACGTCGATCAGGACCTGGGGTCTTCTCTGGTCCAGTTTCTCTATGAGATCCCCGATCCATATTTGATTCTTCTTGCTGGCGTAGACAACTAATGAAAAAGTGTTCGGGTCGGGGACGATTTCTATCTGATCTTCCGGCTGCTTTTTCTTTACTTCCTGAACTGCCTTACCCTCCTTGTCCATGATTGTTTCTTCGATGAGCGGCCTAATGACCTCTGCCAGATGGTCCGGAGACTGGTTCTCGAGGGGATAAATCTTGACGGGAATGTCACCTTCCCTGGGTTCAGAATCCACGTACTTCACAATCATCCGTATCTTGTTGTGCTGTTCGGCGGTGGCGTTCACGAGGAGTGAGTTCGTCTGCTCTATGACGACCACCTGCGGTTCCTCCGAAGGCGACTCGCTCATCTCGTCTTGCTGTCGCATCCTCGAGATCGCCCCGGGCGTTCTGGCCGCTGGCGTAGCCAGAGTCGTCGGAGACTTGGTATCACCCGTCAGACGTGAGTTGTAAGGGTTTGTCAACAAGCTCGGGCTGATGATCCCGAGCTCTTCCAGCTTCGTCCTGACGTCTTCGGCGTCCACGTTTTCCATGGTGTATAATTCGAGGCTCCGCAGGTCTTGTTGTTCTACGTCAAGTGTGTCGATCAGTTCCTCGACGTCGTTCAATTGATCTTCGAGTCCAACCATCAAAATGCGGTTGGTTCTCTCGTCGGCGTCCAGGTAGACGCTAGGCTCGCTCGTTTCGGGCTGTTGCGTCGAGGACGAGGACCTCCTCGCGGCGGCCGCATTTCGTGCTCTCTGGGCTTGTGCCGCCGACCACTGGCGAAGCCGTGCGTTGTATGCCGTCGGTGACTCGCCCGGCTTCTGCACGGGACGTGCCGTTGCATCGGGTGTCGTTTCATCCGCGGCGATGGTGATGGAGATCGTCCCCAATTGCTCGGCAAGCGCCTCGAGCTTTGGAGCGAGCGTTTCGGCCATCGTGTACCGCAACGGCCTGAACCTGAACTTCCGCGGCTTGCCCGGTTTGTCCACGACGTCGAGCAACGCTTGTATGCGCGGCATGCAGTAGGCATAGGCCGTAATGATAAGTGTCTTTGTCTCGGGAACTTCGGTGATGTTGGTGTAGAGTTTCATCTCCTCCAGGAGTTTCTTGGCCGCACCTGTCTCGATGTATTCGAGCTTGAAGATCCGCTGTATGATTCCGTCACCGTGCGCAATCTTGGTTTTGCCGTCTTCCACCAACGTGGGATCAAGATCCAGGGCGTTGGCGACCGGGGCGATGGTAACGAGGTTGCCGCCGCTCCGGGTCATCACGAGATTCTTGTATTTCAGCACGGTCTCGAGCATGGGGTAAAGGTCTTTGATCTTGACCGGCCCGGACCACTTGCCGTTCGGACTGATCGTGACTTCCTGCTCGATGTCCTTTTCGGTGTACAAAAAGTCCAGGTGCAGGTATGGCCCGACCAGACCCAGCAATTCGACTATCGTGAGCTTCTGACGATCACCCAGGGCCAGGTCGACGGTCTCCTCTCCGTTGACCAACGGGGGAAGTTGATAGGATTGGTCGGCAGAAGGTGTTTCAGTAGCCTCCTTTTTCACAGCCTTCGCGATGACGTTCGGATCCGTTTCCACGGAGCCATCGGCCGACAAGAGGAATCTCGCGTCACGGGGATCGATGACCTCGGCCCCCACGTGTGCGGGCCGAGCTACCGGCAAGACTTCTATTGCAGGCTGCATGGAAGGCTGAGCGTCCGAA
>CAYZAH010000036.1:0-13757 GCA_964475805.1 uncultured Pirellulales bacterium
CTGAGAAATACTCGCATCCAGGCGGTTATCATCCGAATAGATGCCTATCTCATCGCAGGCCCGTTCTTTGGCTGTAACGTAAGATTTGGATGCGGGATCGTCCCCTACCAAAATGACACCAAGCCCGGGGACGATTCCTCGTTCCTTCAGGCTGGCGACTTCCGCTTTGAGTTCCGCCCGCATATCTGCGGCGATCTCTTTGCCATCGATAATCCGTGCGGTCATAATTCGTCCCATCGATTTACGATTTTCGGTTTCCGATTGCCGATTTCAAATCGAAAATCGCAAGTCGCAAATCGGCAATTTCTTTAGAATAGCCCCTGGACTTTTCCCGTGTCCACATCGACGTCGATGCGTCGAAACGCCGGGTCCGACGACGTGCCGGGCATCAGCTTGATCGCTCCAGCCACCGGCACCACAAAACCGGCCCCCTTATACACATTTTTGTCGTTGATGGGAAGCGTCCAGCCTCGGGGCCGGCCCTTGAGGTCGGGATCGTGTGACAAGCTCAGATGCGTCTTGACCATGCACGTCCCCATCTGCTGGACTAAGGGATCCGCCTCGAAAACCTCCGCTTTGCGCAGCGCCTTATCCGTATAGGTGACACCATCGGCGCCGTACACCTCCTTCGCGATAAGCTCGATTCGCTGCCTCAACGGCGTGGTCAAGTCGTAGAGGAATTTGAAGTCATTCTTCTGCTGACACGAATGGACAACCATCTCCGCCAGCTCGATGGCCCCGGCGCCGCCTTTGCGCCAGTGCTCCGAAACCGCCGCCAGCGCGCCGTTCTGCTCGGCGATCTTGCGCACCATCTCAATTTCCGCCTCCGTATCGGTGGAGAAACGGTTGATGCAAACGACCGGCTTGATACCGCTCTTCTTGACCGTCTCGATATGTGCAATAAGGTTCTCGCAGCCTTTTTCCACGAGTTCGAGATTCTCCTGGACGTATTCATCCGCCAAGCGCAGTCCCGGCTTGACGGTCGGCCCGCCGCCGTGCATTTTCAAAGCCCGGATGGTTGCAACGATCACCACCGCATCCGGCGCCAGTCCCGACAGGCGGCATTTCAAATTCCAGAACTTCTCGAAGCCGACATCCGCCCCGAAGCCACTCTCCGTGACGTGATATTCGCTCAGCTTGACACCGAGCCGGTCGGCGATGATCGAGCTTTGCCCGATAGCGATATTGGCAAACGGCCCGGCGTGCACGAACACGGGCTGGCCTTCTATCGTCTGGAGCAGATTCGGATTGAGGGCGTCTACCAACCACGCGGTCATCGCGCCGTCCACCTCCAGGTCCGCCGTCGTCACTTCGCCGCCCTTCTTGTCGTACGCGACGATGATCTTGCCCATGCGCTCGCGCAGGTCTTTGAGGTCTCTGGCTACGGACATGATCGCCATGACCTCGCTCGATACGGCGATGGCAAACCCCGACTCCATCGGATAGCCGTCCATCTTGCCGCCCTGGCCGATGGTAATATTGCGAAGGGCCTGGGCGCAAAAATCCATCACCCACTTCATCTGAACTCGTTCCGGGTCGATATCGAGGCGTTTGAGCCCGCGTTGAGCGAGCTTTGCGTCATCGTAGTTCCTCTCGTGCTGCATCCGCGCGGTCAGCGCGACCATCGCCAGGTTATGAGCGTTCATGATGCAGTCGATGTCGCCGGTCAGTCGCAGGCAGAAAGGCGTCAGGGGAATGCACTGGGCCAGCCCCCCGCCGGCGGCCGAACCCTTGATGTTGAACGTCGGCCCGCTGCTCGATTGCCGGATCGCCCCAACGACCCGCTTGCCGAGTTTGCCAAGACCTTCGAGCAGCCCCAGCGTCGTGGTGGTCTTTCCCTCGCCCAGCGGCGTGGGCGTGATCGCCGTCACGTCGATATACTTTGCGTCGGGCCGGCTCGCTACGCGGTCCAGCACCTTGACGTAATCGATCTTGCCGAGGAAATGCCCGACGGGCAACAGCTCTTCGCCCTCAAGCCCCAATTCATCGGCCAACTGGCGAATCGGCTTCATGTTTGCTTCGGCAGCTTCGGCTATCTGCCAGTCTTTCATCTGCGTTGGGTCCAGCGTCATCTTCTTACCTTATTTTGCACATTCTTCTTTCAAGTCCTCCTGAGTGACACAATAAGCGGGGTGATGACCAGAACGCGGTCCTTGAAACGCGCGATAGGAATCACCATGGGACGACTCATCCACGTCTAATTCACCAAAAAAGCGATTCTGCACCTGTATTATACAATTCAGCGGCCTTTGTGACAACCAAAAACTTGCCGAGCGAAGGGTCGTTCCACTTCTTCAACGTCCCGGCCCCGGAAACGATGTGCGAAACAGGAGCCGATTAAGCATTGCCGCCGGGTCCGTGGAGCGGTATAATTGGCCCTACGAAACGTAGGACGAACCGAAATGAACCTATGAACCTTAGAATGCGAGGAACGATCACCATGTCCACTCCACACAACGACAGGCTCTCACGACGAGACTTCATCCGCAATAGCTCAGTGATCGCCGCCGGGACCGTCGGCGGGTCATTAGCCGTCATCGGACGCGCCGGCGATTCAGAGAACATCGAACACATCGTCAAGAACGACCGGATCCACCAGTCCGTCAGCAAGTGGTGCTATGGGAAATTCAAGCTCGATGAATTCTGTGGGATTGTCAAAAAGATGGGGATGACCGCCATCGACCTGCTCGGGCCAAACGATTTCCCGACGCTCAAAAAGCACGGCCTTGTCTGTTCGATGGTCAATACGCACGGCCTGACGAAAGGACTGAACCGGAAGGAAAACCACGAGGAGTGCCTGGCGAAAATCCGCGATGCCATCGACGCCTGCGCCGAGTACGGCTATCCGAACGTCATCAGCTTCCCGGGCAATCGCCAGGGAATGCCCGACGACGTCGGCGTCGAGAACTCGGTCATCGCCCTCAAGCAAATCGCCGGACACGCTGAGAGGAAAAAGGTCACGATCTGCCTGGAATATCTCAATAGCAAGGTCAACCATAAGGACTATATGTTCGATCACATAGCCTGGGGCGTCGAGGTCTGCAAGAAGGTCGGCTCGGAGCGTGTGAAGATCCTCTACGACATCTACCACGCCCAGATCATGGAAGGCGACATCATCCGTACGCTTCGCGACAACAAGGATTACATCGGTCACTACCACACTGGCGGCAACCCCGGCCGAAACGAAATCGACGAAACACAAGAGTTGTACTATCCGGCTATCATGCGGGCCATCGTCGGTACCGGGTACAAAGGGTACGTCGCCCACGAGTTCGTCCCGAAGCGCGATCCGATCACCTCCCTGGCTTACGCGGTGCGGATCTGTGACGTCTGATCATGTGGCGGCTGAAAGAGCCTAATCCGGTTAAGCTGATTATCGGGATTCTGGCCAGCAACCGCCGGTGTCTGGACGCCGCGACGGATGCCGTGACCGGCAAGTTCGGCCGGGCCGATCTCATAAGCGAGGTCTGGCCGTTCGACAAGACGGAGTACTACAAGGACGAGACTGGGCCGCGTATCGTGCGGCAGTTCGTCAGCATCGAGCGGCTCATCGATCCGGGCGATCTGGCGAAAATCAAGCTCAAGACGAATAAGCTGGAGCGGAAGTTGGCCAAGACCCTGAGTATCCCTCTGCCGCGACCGGTGAACCTGGACCCCGGCTTCATCGAGCCGTCCAAGCTCGTCCTGGCGACAACAAAAAACTACTCGCATCGTATATACATCGGCAGGAAAATGTACGCCGAAGTGACTCTGATTTTCGATAAGGGCCGGTGGCAGCCGCTGGCTCATACATACCCCGACTACAGGGAGCAATGCTATTTGGACTTCTTTGAACGAGTCAGAGCTAAGCTGCTGGACCAGCTAAAATCGCATCGTCGCAGGGAGTTATCCGCTTGTTGACATTAGCCATAGCGTTGTGCGCAGGTTCATTTGCACTGTCGGCCGGCTTGACGGCTGTGGTCAAGAAGCTGGCCGTTCCTGCGGGGTTCGTCGCCCGCCCAGCTTCGGACCGATACCATCGAAGCGTCATCCCCTTAGGTGGCGGCATTGCGATCTTCGCGACCCTCTCGGTCGTCATTCTCTCCGCCGTAGCTTTCGTCAAGTTTCCGTTTCTTTCGGGCCACCTCGGCCGGCTCGCGGAACGCGCCACGATCAACCCCGCCGACTTCCTGGCCAGGATCGACGAGCTTCTGGTGATATGGCTCTGCGTCGCGGTCTTATTCGCACTGGGCCTGTGGGACGACAGAAAGCGTCTCGGCCCATTTTTCAAGCTCGTCGTCCAATTAGCGGTTGCCATCGCCGCGGCGGCCTTTGGCGAAATCCGAGTCGAACTCTTCATCCATAGCAAAGTCCTCGCGACCGTCCTTTCCGCCGTCTGGATCGTCTTGATGATTAACGCGTTCAACTTCCTCGATAATATGGACGGGGCTTCGGCGGGCATCGCCGTTATCACAAGCTCCATCCTCTTCGTGGCGGCTGCGCTCAGCGGCCAGATTCTTGTGGGCGGCCTCGCGCTCGTCTTTGTCGGAACGCTCCTCGGATTCCTGGTGTTCAATTTCCCTCCGGCCGGGATATTCATGGGCGACGCCGGCTCGCTCGTCGTCGGCTTCTTCGTGGCCTTGCTGAGCCTGAGAACGACCTACTACCACGAAGCCCAGAGCGGCCAATGGTATCCCGTTCTGATGCCGCTGGTTGTCATGGCCGTGCCGCTCTACGATTTTATCAGTGTCACTCTCCTGCGGATCAGCCAGGGCAAGAGCCCTTTCGTCGGCGACACGCAGCATTTTTCTCACCGATTGAAAAGGCACGGCCTCTCGGACACGCAAACCGTCCTGACGCTGTACCTGGCGACACTTTGCACCGGCCTCGGCGCCACTTTCTTGTATCAAGTTAACTTGACCGGCGCGATTCTGATCGTCGTACAAACCATTCTGGTCCTGTCCATTATCGCCGTCTTCGAAACGACCGTCAAAAATGACAAAGCAGCCCGCTAATCAGAATGTGTCCAAGCCCAAGTCGCTTGTATATCTGGAATATATTCTGCTCGCGGTCTGCCTATCCGTGATAGCGCTTCGAGCAACGCTGACCGAAGGCCCGGCCATGCAATCGACGACCCAGGCTGTCAATCTCGGTGACACCCTTTACAGCCTGTCGATCTCCGCCGTCCTGATCTTTTCGTTTATCGTGTGGGTCGTATGGAGCTTTTGCACCGGGCGGTTCGTGTATCGCCCCGCCGGTATAGAAATCGCTCTGGGCATCCTCTGCATCGCGGCTGTCGTCGCCGGTTTCGCGGCGGCGGACAAACGTGTCGCCATCACGGACGTCGCCGTCTTCCTCGCGCCGATATGGATGGCGTTGCTGCTGGTTCAGATATTGGATTCGCAGCCAAAGGTAAAACTCGTGCTGGCCGTCATCGCCGCCTTGGGCGTGGTCTCGGCCTATCAATGCGCCGAGCAGTTCTTCGTCAGCAACCAGGTGACAATCGAGCAGTATCAGGAGGACCCGCAGAGTCTGCTCAAACCGCTGGGCATCGAACCCGGCTCCTTCCAACAATTCATGTTCGAGCACCGGCTTTATTCGAGGGGCGTTCGCGGCTTCTTCACCACACGAAATTCCGCCGGCTCGTTCGCCCTGATGGCCTTTTTCGCCGCCGTCGCTTTGTGGATCGACAAACTCAAGAATCGCAAAGCTGACCGGCCCGCCCGCATGTACCTTTTCGGTGCCGCGGCCGTGGCGGTTGCGATTCTAATGAGCCTCGCCTTAACGCGGAGCAAAGGGGCAATTGCCGGTCTGCTCTTCGCCGGACTACTCTTTACCGCCCTGCTTCTGTTCGGCGAGTGGATCAGGATTCACAAGAAAGCTATGTTGGCCGTTTGTCTCCTCCTGGCCGTCGCGGGCGGTTGGGCGGTCGCGTCATACGGATTGAAACATGGCCGCCTGCCCGGAGGCGGATCGATGCTGGTCCGATGGCAATACTGGTATGCCTCAGCGCAGATGGCTGCCGACCATTTCCTCACCGGCGTCGGCCCGGGCAACTTCTCGTATTTCTACACGCACTACAAGCCGGCCGCGGCGCTCGAGTCCGTCGCGGACCCGCACAATTTCCTGCTGAGCCTCCTGACACAATACGGCCCGCTCGGCCTGGCCGCTTTTCTGGTGATGATCTTCGTTCCCCTCTGGCGAGCGTTGTCTCCCGTAGCTGCGGGCGCACCCGTAAAGGCAGGCAAACACGGGCCCGCGTTCCGGAAGCTGGCCGTCGGATTCCTGCTCGTCATACCGATGGCGCTGGTGATTATCCGGCCGATCCTGATGCCCAAGACGCCCACCGACTCATTCGCGGTCCTCGCTTACGTGGTCGTAACGGTGTACATTGCGCCGATAGCCGTCTTCATCATCGCCTTTTTGCTGGTAGCCGGACCGCTGAACGACGCGCGGCATGCGAAATACGACATATCAAACATAACCGCCGCCGCCTTGTTCTGCGCCGCTTTGGGAGTGCTCTTGCACAATCTCACGGATTTCGCTATCTTCGAGCCGGGCGTATTCACGGCGTTCTGGGCAATGATGGCTTGCCTGGTCGCAGTCAACAGTCAGACAAATCCTCGCCCCGCCCTTGTCCTCAAACCCGCAACGCCCATCCGGTTGCTCGTTGTGGTGATGGCCCTGGCCGTGGGCGGTGCCTATCTCGGCTATGTCCTCGTTCCCGTCGCCGCGAGTACCGCCAAGATTCGCCAGGCCAACCAGGTAATCTCCATCGGGCAGTTCAGTTATGCCCACGAGCTTCTGGAAAAAGCTGCCGAGGACGATACTCTAAGCGACGCCGCCCTGTCTCTCGACGGACGATTATACTTGCACCAATTCGAGATGACGAGGAACAAGGACCGGAACCTCCTCCTGCGGGCGGAGCAAACCTTGCAGGCCGCGATAGACCGCAACGACGCCACTTACAAGAACTTCGAGCGACTGACCGACGTCTATTGCGAGTTGGCGAGCATTTCGGCACAACAGGAAAAAACCGACTGGCTGAACAAGGCCCTGGCTACGTCGTCACTGGCCATCGACCGCTATCCCGGCTGCGCCCGCCTACATCTGAAGCAAGCCCAAATCGCCGAGGAATTAGGCAAAACAAACGTGGCGATTGCGCAATACCAGGCCGCCATCAATATTGAAGACGAATATCGCACCCAATTCCGTCAAATGTACCCCGAGAGAGACAAGGTCGTCAGCCGCCTCGGCGAAGCGCAATACAACCTGGCAAAGGAAAAACTGAAGTCCCTCTCCCAGCAGAAATCCCCCTGACGAGGAAGGCTCCTGACGCCCTTTAGTCGAAGCGGTTAGCCCTTGCCGAGAAGTCCCGTCTTCTTCGCGGCAAAAGCAATGAGATACGCCACGACCACGGGGACCCACAACACGAGCATAAAACTCAAATAGCCACGTGCTGCTTCAAAACCGTCGGCAGCCACCCTTTTCCATACCAATAAAGCCATCGTCGAAGTTGCAAACACAAAAGTCGTGCCATACTCCTTGCGGACGACCTTCTTCCAGTTGTATTGCATCCCTCTGAGCGTATGCCCAAGCCCTCTGAACGATATCCAGAATCGCGGCACTCTTTTCGCATAGTCGTCATACACGTGGCCGAATTTCTTGCGCAGGTAATTCTCCTCAGCGACAACGATGGACCAGTACAGGAACAGAAAGAAGGGCAGACAGACGGCGTACATCAGAACGCCGCTGTGAATCACAATCAGACCAAGCAAAGCTAAAACGTTGCCGACGTAGAGCGGATTGCGGCAGTGCGCGAAGAAGCCTTCCTGAACAAGAGTGTCCGCGTAGACCTGTTTCTGTTTGCCGCCGCGCTTTATGTAAGCAAAGCCAATCACGCAGAAACGCAACAACTGGCCGGCCAAGACCATCGCAATGCCGACAATGTCAAGATACATATCGAGGCGACGGTTCCCGGCGACGACCAACGGCTTGGATGCAACTGCCGAGCCGCATAATACCACGGGAGCAACGATATTACGATACTTGAAAAAGAAGTTGCCGATAGGGACCAAACGGGACCGGCCTTGCTCAGCATCCCGGCTTTCAACAACATCAGGACTCGTGCCGTCTGAAGCATGACCACGGAGCCCGTCACGGGCGCTGCCGGCCCGAGCGTCGGTCCTTTCCTCTGTTGCGGCGGACGCGAGAGAGTTCACTTCGTTCATTGCGGGCATTTCTTCCTCGGTTGCTTTCGCGCTATCATCGCGCAGAAATTGTACCATTTGAAAAGAATTTCGATATCCCGAAACCCGCAACTCTGCAGAAGCTCTTTGTTTTCTTCAAGCCGGTAGGGTATCAAGATGTTCTCCAGGGCTTCGCGTTTTTGCGATATCTCAAGTTCGCTGTACCCCTTGCGCTTCTTTAGCTCATAATAGTGTTTGATGAACAGGCGATTAAAGGTGGAGCTTTCTCCAAGGACCTTTTCGACAAGTATTAAACACCCGTTATCATTAAGGCCGTTGTAGATGTCTGAGATGAGACGATTTCGGTAGAGCGGCCGGACAAATTGCAGGGTAAGGACCATTAACACCACTGAGGCATTTTCGATACGGACACCTTCGTTCAAGTCGGCCAAGCGAAGCTCGTGCTCGCGTGCGAATTCAACCTGAGCTAATTTCTGTCTCGCTTTTTCAAACATGTCTTCGGATGCGTCAATGCCAATAAATCGCACGTTTGTCTCACTGGGCAGAAAATGGTCGATGGCGAGAAACGAATTGCAGGTAGAGCAGCCGAGATCGAATATCTGGCTTCCATCGCAGGCGAAGTCGGCGGCGATTTCGCCGATTATTCTCTGAATCTCGCCGTAGAACGGCACCGACCGATTGAGCATGTCATCGAAAACGGCGGCCGTCTTCCCGTCAAAATCAAAATCATCGACGCTTTTTAAGGGATTGGCGAAAAGCCTGTCAGGATCGGATGGATGCAGCGGTTCATCCGTAGAAGGACGTTCCTTCTCGGGGCCAATCTCGACAAACGCAGGATTCTTACTGGGGCTCTTGTTGCCTGCTTTAGTATACATTTTCCCGACTCCTTCCTTGGACACACACGTCGTCTTTCGGCATCGCTCTGGCCTCATCGGTATTGGCCCATATGTGTGATAGCAGACCCTTCCTTAAAAGAACCTGAAGAGCTGCTCGGAAAAACGCCGTGCTCTGTTCTCTGCGAGCGCAGGACGCCTTCAGTTGGACGCTGGGCTTTCATCTAAACCGACTGTCGCGTCCAAAAGCATTGGTCGCTTTCGGGATATAGCAGACTTCTCCGCCCGTGTCAAGTGTTCGCATAATTTTAGGATGGGCGACCCGTTTGCCCATGCCGTCAATTCTGCCCTGCCTCTATCGGCTTGACTGTCGTGGCAATCTCCATCGACAACGCCACTGTCATTCCCTGTGGCGTTCGCTCCGTGGGAGCTATTTTGATCTCTTCCGAGCAATGCAGGGTCACATTCCTGCGAAGCATCCAGCCGCTGTTCGGGTCTACCTCCAATGATCCCTCGCAGGAACCCGTCATGGTAGTTTTCGATGATCCAGCCGCACCTTCCTCCTCGGAGCCAAGCTCTTTGTTCAGCTCAATCTTTGAGTTAAAATCCACCGACACGGCATCCGGCTTAATCTCTCTTAGAGTATAGGTGCAATCATCCAGGTCAGGGTGTGCCATATAAAACAGTGCCGTCCCCGCCCGCCACGAATCACCTGCTCCCACGGGTCCGTCGGGGAAAGGCATGATCGCGTTACCCAGCATTCCTCTGATATGGTCTTCGCTGCAGTAACCATGCTCCTCAAGTCCCGTTCTTGTCGCTTCGATTCTTTTCTTTCTCGATCCGTAACGTTGATTTCGCTTGACGATTGATTGTCTCGCCCTTTCCTCAACGTCCTTGACCGATGCTTTGGCCATCCTCAGCCTGGTCGCCTCGTCCTCGTTCTCCACGACCCGCTCAGCCATTTGCGAGTGCATTTCCGCGAGGCCGGTGAGTTCGACGATCCGTCCTTCGGGTGTGACTTTTGCGGTGAAGCTCTGTCCAATCATAGCCGTAAACAGAGGTCCGAAATTTAGATAGCTCACGGCTGTCTCCGGCTTCGTCGAATCGTATTCCATCGGTCCGTTTGGTGTTTTGCTTGTTTCGTGAATGGTCAGGTACGTCACCTTCAACCACGCCACTCCGTTGGGATCGACCTGTTCGACGTCGAACTCCAAGCCCGTCGTCATTGTGCGATTATCCTCGAGCTGACGTCCCTCGGTCGTCTGCGAAACGTTGGATTCTCTGATGATCTGCAAATGATGCGTTTGGCCGGGCTTGAGGCGGAGTTTCAGATCGAGCTTTCGGGCGTCATCCTTCGCCGCGACTGAAGAAGGCGCAGGCTCATCCGAACCGACGCTTTCTTTCGCAGGCGGGGCCGCTGAAGTAGTTGCCGGTGGGACATCGCTCGCAGTCAGAGCGGGTCGGACGTCCATCTCCATGACTTCTTGAGGCGGCGGCACGTCCGGCTCCCCGGCCGGTCCCGACCCCGAGCGCAAAACAACGGCGACAACAATGACAAGCCCGACAACCACAACCGCGGCGGCTCCACAGATGATAAGTATGGGCCTGCGATCCCGGCTTTCACTTTCCTCCGGAAGATCAGGCTCATCCGCTTCCGGCGGCTCATCCAGAGAGGGGATGACAACCGGGTTCTTGCACTTGGGGCATTTGGCTCTTTTGCCGGCGTGAATCTGAGGCACGCGAATCCTCTGGCCGCAGCTTTCGCAATGGAACTCTATCTTGTCCGAACCATCAGGCACAACGCCAACGGCGCCGCACTTGGGGCACTTGACTCGCTTGCCTGATTGCTCGTCCCCAACGCTGAGCTTCTGGCCACAACCTTCGCACTGGAACCTTATCATAGCCAATACCTCCGAATTCAGCCGGAATCTCCCATATACACTTCGCCGCAGGCAACCTAGGGAAATCCGGCTTATTTTACACTCCTGACTTCTTGGCAATTTGTGTATCTCTACGATAGACGCCTGAAGCGAAGATTTGTTACAAAAAAAGACCCTTTCTCCGTGAGCCCCGGGCTCTTTGCGGCAGAGTATCGGATTTGACTTGACAAGCCGTAGATAATTTAGTATAATACACACCTAACACTATGATAGTCGATAGTGAATGGTATTTAGTGAATAGTCATACTCGATACTCGTCAGCCCCGCAGAGGCGGGAACAATAGCCAATTCATACCTCAGGTTCCGTCACTCGCTCATTCTCAATCGAAAACTTCACCCGCCAGACGTATGGCGGGCAAGAATCGTAAATCTCTTTTGGAGGATTTCTTCATGGCGACCCAAGCACAGATCAAAGCCAATCGTCTCAATGCTCAAAAATCGACCGGGCCGAAGACCGCTGAAGGAAGAGCGGCGGTGGCGCAGAACGCCGTCAAACATGGTCTTTTTGCACAACAAAATGTGGTAAATTGCGAAAAAGTGTCGGATTTTGACGAATTCTGCACAGCGTTGTTCGCTGGGCTGGCGCCGGTGGGAGCTGTCGAGATGATGATGGCTGATCGGATCGTCAGCCTGTCCTGGCGGCTCAAGCGGGTCGAGCGGATGCACAGCGAGGCCATCGACGTGCTGATCGCGCGGGCGGAGACCGATTACTGGCAGAACAACCGGCGTAACGATGCCCGGTCGGCTCACGATCCGCGGGCCGGCGGGCTGGAATTGATCCTCGGCTGGGCGACGGTGCATGATTTCTCCGAGTCCAAGGTGCTTGAGCGGCTCCTGATGTACGAAAAGCGAATCGAGAGCAGTCTGTATAAGGCGATGAGCGAGCTTCAAAAGACTCAACGTGCGCGGAAGGAGGAGAAAGAGGAAAATGACCGTGCTCAGATGGAGGTTATCACCACGTCAGTGAACGAAAGAGCAAGTACGCAAAACAAAGCCAATCAAGATCCGGCTGCTCCGCAGAGCGGACGGGACGTCCACAGGACGCAAGGGCGGGACGCCCTCGCCACGGAGGAGGGTGCCAACGGATCCCTCGCCGACGGGGCAGAATGCGCAGAACAAAGCCAAATTGTGCGCGATGAAAACAGCGCAAAACGTGTCGCGGAGGAAGATTATGACGATAACCGCGCTACGATTTCATCGGGAATGTCGAAGTTTGCGTAGGCGTTTTGCACGTCGTCGTGGTCGTCGAACGCCTCCATCAGCGAGATGATCCGCTTGGCCGTGTGGTCATCGCTGATTTCGATCGTGCTCTGGGGCACCATTGAAATCTCGGTGACCTCGGTTGGAATCCCCTTTTCCTGGAGCGTCGCCTTGAGGGTTTCGTAGGCACTGGGATCGCAGGTGATCTCGAAGACCTCGCCCGTGTTCTGCATATCGTCGGCGCCGGCGTTCAGCGCGATCTCCAGAAGCTGCTCCTCGTCCGCGTTGGCGGTACTGACGGTGATCAGACCTTTCTTAGAGAACATCCAGTTGACACAGCCGCTGGTCCCCAGGGAGCCGCCGTGTTTCTCGAAGATCCGTTTGATCTCGGGACCGGTCCGGTTGCGATTGTCGGTCAGGGCCTCGACCATGACGGCCACGCCGCTCGGGCCGTAGCCTTCGTAGAGGACCTCCTCGAAGCTGACACCCTCCAGCTCGCCGGTACCTTTCTTGACGGCCTTTTCGATGGTATCCTTCGGCATGTTGGCGGCCTTGCCCTTGTCGATGGCGTAGCGCAGCGTGAGGTTGGCGGCCGGGTCGCCCCCGCCCTGCTTGGCCGCCACGATAATCATTCGAGCGATCTTGCTCCACGTCTTGCCGCGCTTGGCGTCAAGGGCCGCTTTCTTATATTTTATGCCCGCCCAGTGTGAGTGACCCGACATACGTGCTCCTGACCTATATCATGAATCCGACATTTCAAGTTGCAAACCAACAGGCATACATTATACGCCATTCCCTTTTCCGGGTAATCATTTTTTCCAGAATGTTCCCCCGACCCGCTCTTCCACTTAGGCGCCGAAGAGGACTTTCGCTCCTTCGCCCTTTTGGATCATGGGGATGTACTCGTCAAGCGACTGGAGCACCGCCGGCTTGGTCAGGTCGAGCGTCGTCTTCTTCTCGTGGGCCATGTAGGCCGCCATCACGAGCATCGTGACCTTCCGGCCGTACTGGAAGTCGAGCAGAGCGTTCTTGCCCTGCTCGAAAGCCGCGAGTGCATCGCGCCACTCCGCGATGTAGCCGTACAGGTCGGCCTCGTTGGGCTGAAGAACCAGGGCGCCGCGGGTCGCCTGCGCCTTCTCGAGGGCAAGCTCGCCGTCGGCAATCGCGGCGGCTGCGGCGTCGCTGATGAACAGGCCCGCCGGCGAGAGCAGCGAGTTAACCGTATAAGAGTAGCCGGGACCGAAAGCCTCCATCAACAGCCTCAGGCCGGGGGCATCGTACATCCAGGAGTTCGTCGCTTGAGCCACGCCGCACACGCCCGTTTCAGGGTCCTTGAACTCGAAGGTGACGTTCGAGTAGTCTTCGGCCGGTGTGACGGTGTAGTCCACGCCCCTGTTTTTGAGCTGGTCGATCCACGGCTGCTTGCCCCACTTGAGCAGAGCCATGTTGGCGGTCACGGAGACGGGGGTGAGATAGTCGGGGGTCCGGCCGGCGGGCGTCAGCATGTACATGCCGACGGCGATGCTGTGACAACCCATGTCGCAACAGACGCCGCCCCCCTGCTGTGTGGGGTCCCAGAACCACGGCTCGTGCGG
>CAYZAH010000037.1:0-5409 GCA_964475805.1 uncultured Pirellulales bacterium
GCTGCCTTTGAAAAGCATCTGTGACTGTTTTGAATATATTGTTTGTGAAGACACGTAAATACCCCACTCCAGATTTTTCAAATTCATATATACGTTTCTTGAAACCGAGAAGGTCACAGCAAGCAACCCAACAATTTCCATCTATTATCTTGCTATCTTTCATTTATTTCTCTATGATCTCTGTGCCCTCTGTGGCTATTTCTTTCTGTATCTCTCGACGAACTCGGCGTATTGTTCGCGGGTGTCGATGCCGTCACTGGTGTGCTCGACTTTGCCGACCAGGATGCCGTAGCCGTGTTCGATAGCTCGCAACTGTTCCAGCATCTCTATCTTCTCCAGAGGCGTTTGCGGCAGCGCCGTGATTTCCAGTAGGAACGGCTTGCGATACGCGTAGATGCCGACGTGCTTTAAGTAAAGCTGCACGTCTCCGATGCCGGATTTGTCCCGGTCGTAAGGGATGACCGAACGCGAGAAATAAATTGCCCGGCCGTTTCGGTCCATAATGACCTTGACGATATTCGGGTCGGCGACCAGTTCGGGTGTCTCGAACGCGGCGGCGAGCGTCGCCATAGGGTAGTCGGGATTGTCGATCAGCAGCTTCGCTAAGTAATCGACGTTAGCCGGGTCGATCTCCGGCTCGTCGCCCTGGAGGTTTACCACAATCTCGGCATCCAGGTCCGCGACAGCCTCGGCGATGCGGTCCGTGCCGCTCTGGTGCTCGATGGAGGTGAGAACGCACTCAGCGCCGAAGCTCTTGGCGGCTTCCACGACCTTTTCGTCGTCGGCCGCGATGAGGACCTTCTCGGGCAGCTTCGCCAAGCAAGCCTGCTCGTAGGTGTGCTGGATGAGGAATTTACCCGTGTCTTTGGCGAGAATTTTGCCTGGGAATCGGGACGAACTGTAACGCGCCGGTATAACTGCTATAACTTTCACTATTCTTCAAGCCCTCACGTCATTAGAGTTCTTATTGCCGGGCGAGTCATGCTCTTCAGGGATTTCAACGCCGCGATGTCGGTGCGACTGCGAAATCCAACAGGGCTTTCATCTTAGAAGGAAAACCCCGGCCTGTCAATCGCCACATCTGAAAATTTCGTTTCGTGGAGACTATTCCTCACTGCGGAAGGCGTCGCGACGCTCCCATTTTCCCGATTTCTCAGATTTCTGGTAACGAAATTTTCGTTTCGCCGTCTATCATCACAGACAGGCCGTGCGTGACGGAAGAAAAGCCATAGATCAGGCCGTCTCGTCAGACTCGGTGGGATCAGGAGAACACCATGAGTCTGTCAGCCTATAACTTGGGGAGATACACCTGTGCCCAAAACAAGGAGTGAATCCATGAACAAACTTAGAGGTATTATTCTAACTGCCCTTTTGCTCGAGATATGTAATGGAATCGCCTTTTCCGGAGAGACCTCAGCCTCCGTCGAGCCTCGGGATAGCTTGGTCTTTGTCGATATGCGTTGCTTCATGGGAAAACGCGCTGGGAACGGCTTCGTCATCGGTGACGGCACACTGGTCGTAACCGCCCGTCATTTGGTTTTCGAAGAATCCAAACAGGGACGTCACGAAATGAGAGGGATGGTCTTTGTAGCCAGTCCCTACCTTGGCGACGCGTGCGAGGCCGAGATCATCGCCGTGGATGAAGAGCTGGATCTTGCGGTCCTTAAGATACCCTGGAAGGGACACCCCGCTCTCAGATTGGCCGATGAGTCCGCCCTTCTAAACGCCGAGCGGATCGTCGTGATGGGCATCCCTGAAACCATTCGAAGCTTAGGCCCCAACTCACAAGGCCCGGTTCGTGAGAGTCTCGACGGGCAAACTGAAGTTTTGGCGATTGATTTTATTGCCGTGCGCCGGCAAATTCCACGATTTATATCGCTGTCCGGCGTTGGGCAGCTCGGCGATGGATGGAGCGGATCGCCGATGCTGCTGCCGGACTCAACTGTCGTTGCAGGCTGTTTCACGTCGCTACACTCCGAGCGGGGAAAACAGGCAAACGGCAGAGGCCCCGCCGTTGTTCAGGTCAGCCGTTTGCTCGGACAAAGCAATTGGGGAGAATCCCTTGTACCCTCCGATTCGCACCTGCCTCGGCCCGAAGATGGAATGGACACATTCATGCTCCTCACCCAAGCCTATCATCATCTTGGGGATCATCAATACGGGTGGGCTTCTGATCGAATTGAGGAGTTTATTCGTTTAAGGCCCAAATCTGCTTTTGGGTATGCGCAGTTGGCAGGAATCGCTGAAAAACAAGGGAAATTGGATGTAACCGAGCAAAACTACCAGAAAGCTCTTGAGCTTAATCCTGAGGCAATGGCATCGCGGTTCTACTACGCCCAGTTTCTTTCGCATCGAGACCCCGATAAGGCTCTTGAAACACTCGAGGGAATGTGGTGCCTTGACGCAGCGAAACCGGAGGCCGCATTGTTGATGTTCAATATTCTCTCCGAACGCAACCAATTCCAGCACGCCGGCGAATTACTGGATGAGGCCCTGAAGATCAATCCCAGAAATGCCTACCTATGGATGTATTTGGGTGGTTGCCAATATAAGCTGCAAAAAACCGACGAAGCCATTGCGAGCTATACTGAAGCCGTAGAACTGCTGCCGGAAAGAGGGCCTTTCCGAGGTCAGCTCGCCCATTTGCTGGAACAAACAGGCCGATTTGGTGAGGCAGAGAAACACTTCCGTGAACTTCTGAAGATCGAGCCCGACAATCCGGTTGTACACGTCTGGCTGGCCCGATTTTTGGCTGAACATCGCCCGGAAGCAAAGAATGAGGCCCTGAAAGAGGCTCGGATCGCCCTTGATCTGCCCCCCGGGAAAGGCTTGCCAAAACAAAGAATCGAACAGATCATTCACGAATTGGAATCTCAGCCGGCGCCAGCTCCTTAGGACGTGGCTCTCCAGCGGGTCCAACGGCGCTATCTGACGAAACGGTCAGGGCGTGAAACAGCCTATGTGATACGCCGGAAGCTATAGCCAACCAGCTTCCTGCAATCCACAACACAGCGAGATACTTTATTGACGGTCCGGCTTCATATCTTTATCATTGCTGCCAGCAAATGTTTTCCAGAGTTCTCGATCAAGACCGAATTCAAGGAGCCGCCATTATGAAAAAGGTCATAGGAATCAGTGTTCTCGTCGCCCTGGTTGTCGTTTTCGCCTCAATCGGCTGCAAACAAAAAAATGGACCTGAAGCCACCAAGCTTGAAATCGCCGTCATTCCAAAAGGCACGACCCACGTTTTCTGGAAGTCGATTCACGCCGGGGCGGTTAAGGCCGAACAAGAATTGAAAGCCGCCGGCGTAGACGTCGAAATCATCTGGAAAGGGCCGCTCAAAGAGGATGATAGGGAAGAACAAATCAAGGTGGTGGAGGGTTTTGCAACGCGCGGTGTCTCCGGCATCGTTCTGGCGCCGCTGGACGACGCGGCCCTTCGGGTACCCGTTAAGAACGCCGTCAATAGCGGTATCCCCGTCGTCATCATCGACAGCGGCCTGAAAAGCGAAGATTACGTGAGCTTCGTGGCGACGGATAACTACCTCGGCGGCAAAAAAGGCGGGCAATGCCTGGCGGAAATCCTCGGCGGCAAAGGCAAAGTGATCTTGTTGCGATACCAGGAAGGCTCGGCCAGCACGATGAACCGCGAACAAGGTTTCCTGGACGTGCTGAAAGAAAAATATCCGGATATCGAAGTCGTCAGTTCGAGCCAATATGGCGGCGCGACCACGGAGAGCGCCTATATCGCCAGCGAAAACCTACTCTCTCCCCTGCGAACTCCCGAGGGAGGTCTGACCATCGACGGTATCTTCTGTCCGAACGAATCCACCACTTTCGCTATGCTCCGCGCCCTGGAAGACGGCGGCCTGGCGGGTAAAGTCAAGTTTGTCGGTTTTGACAGTTCAGAACGTTTGGTGAAGGGATTACAAGACCGCGAAATTGACGGCCTGGTGCTCCAGGATCCGATCAATATGGGTTACCTGGGCGTTAAGACCATGGTCGCTCACTTGCAAGGCCAGAAGGTGGAAAAGCGAATCGACACCGGCTCCGACGTAGCGACCCCTGATAATATGAACGATCCGAAGATAAAGAACCTGCTGGAGCCGGATATCAAAAAATGGCTGAACGAATAGACGCGCACGAACCGGCGATCCGGCTCCAAATGCAGGGCGTATCCAAGCGCTTCGGGGCAACCGTCGCGCTGGAGGACGTGGGGATCAAAGTCGCTGCGGGGGAAGTGCTCGCGCTGGTTGGTGAGAACGGGGCCGGCAAGAGCACGCTGATGAAAGTCTGCTCGGGAGCCATCAAGCCCGATGTGGGCCTGATGCAATTGGACGGTGCTCCTTACCATCCCAACAATCCCCTTGAAGCGCGCCAAGCAGGGGTGGCGATGATCTACCAGGAGCTTTCGCTAACGCCCCATCTCAACGTCCAGGAAAATATTATGTTGGGCATGGAACCAACGAAGCTGGGCGTGGTGAGGTGGAGACAAGTCCGTCAGCGAGCCATCGAAGCGATCAAGGAATTCGACAATCCGGAATTAACGCCGGACGCGAAAGTCAGCCGATTGTCCGTCGGCTCGCAACAGTTGGTGGAAATTGCACGCGCTTTGGCTATTGGCTGCAATGTGCTGGTTCTGGACGAGCCGACGAGCAGCCTGACTCAACAGGACGTGGAGCGGCTCTTTGAGATTATCGGTCGGCTGAAACAACAAGGCAAAGCCATCGTCTACATCTCCCATTTCATCGAAGAGGTCAAGCGCATCGCGGACCGCGTCACCATTCTGCGGGACGGCAGAGTTGTCGGTACGAGTGACGTGGCGAAGATTAGCCCCGATGAGATCGTGGCCTTGATGGTGGGAAGGCACGTGGAGGAGCTTTACCCTCGCTCGGCCCGACAGCCGGGAGAGGTCGTTTTGGAGATCGAAGACCTGGCCGGTGAGGAAAAACCAATTTCGGCATCTCTCGAATTGCGGCGAGGAGAGGTCTTGGGGATCGCCGGGCTGGTGGGCGCGGGGCGAACGGAGTTGCTGCGAAGCCTGTTCGGACTGGATCCGGTCAAAAAGGGCCGGATTCGATTGGGCGTTTATACCGGGCCGGCATCGCCGGTAAATCGCTGGATGCAGGGAGCGGGTTTGTTAAGTGAAGACCGCAAGGAAGAAGGGCTGGCCCTTTCCTTGAGTGTGGCGGACAACGTCACGCTTTCCAAGCTGAAAGGCTTCGGTCCGTTCCGGCTGGTCTTGCCGAGCCGGCAAGATAAAGCAACCCGGCGATGGCTGGAGCAGTTGGATATTCGCTGCCGGGGGCCCCGGCAACCCGTTGTGTCCCTATCGGGCGGCAACCAGCAAAAGGTCGCGCTGGCGCGATTGCTCCAGCACGACGTGGACGTGTTGCTCCTGGACGAGCC
>CAYZAH010000037.1:5509-13583 GCA_964475805.1 uncultured Pirellulales bacterium
AACGAGCACGAGCTTATGTTAGAAGCCACCGGCCAGGAAAGCGGAAGGTAGAATTTGGAATGGAGAAATTAGAATGAAGGACAAAGAAAATGGAAGACAGAATTCTCAATTCTCAATTCCACATTCTAACTTCTTCAGCAATTGGCGAGGCTGGCTCAATATCATCAGTCCGGTTCTGGCTCTTCTTGCCGTTTTCGGACTGTTTGCCCTGATCGCTCCATCGAGTTTCGCGACGACCCGCAACATGGAACTGATCGCCCGGCAGACCGCCATTGTCGGGGTAGCCGCTCTCGGGATGACGTTGGTGATTATCTCCGGTGGGATCGACCTTTCCGTGGGTTCCGTTGTCGCTCTGGGCACGGTGGTGATCGCCTGGCTGCTGCGCTATACCGGCGCCAGTCCGCTGATGGCGGCCCTCGGAGGCGTAGCCGCAGCGGCCTGTTTCGGTTTCATCAGCGGCATTCTCATCACCCGATTGCGCGTCGTGCCTTTTATTGTTACCCTGGGAATGATGCTGGTCATACGCGGAGCGGCTAAAGGCATTGGACGGGAGCAGAAAATCGACGTGGATCCGGACCGGCTCTCCTGGTTGGAAGATCTTCTGGCGACTGTACCAAAAGAGCGAAGCTGGATGCTTTTGCCGCCGGGGGTGTGGATCATGATCTTCCTGGCGATAGGGATGGCCGCGCTTTTGCGTTACACCCGCCTTGGCCGGCATACATTTGCCATCGGCTCGAACGAGCAAACAGCTCGGCTGTGCGGCGTGGCTGTCGAGCGGGTGAAAGTGTTAGTCTATACGCTCTGCGGGGCCTTTGCGGGCCTGGCGGGGCTGATGCAGTTTTCCCGGCTGACCGTGGGGGACCCGACCGTAGCCGTCGGGCTGGAATTGAACGTGATCGCCGCGGTCGTCATCGGGGGAGGCAGCCTCAACGGAGGTGAAGGCTCAATTCTCGGCACCCTCGTCGGGGCACTGATTATGACTGTGATCGCCTCCGGCTGCACGCAGAGAGGATACCCCAACTGGGTCCAGGAAATCATCACTGGCGCCATCATCGTCATCGCCGTAGCCCTCGACCGCCTGCGCCACCGTCGGACTGCGTAGCATGGGCGTCCCGCCCATGAACGAAAGACGAGGGACGAGGGACGAATCGTCCGTCGTCCATCATTTTTCCGCCAACACTTCGAGGTTCCCAAGCATTATACTCGTAGACGGGCGAAAGCTGAATGAAGGTTGGATGCATACAAGTGAACAAGACAGACGCGGACCTTGGAGCAGAGGTTGATCCGCCAGTCGGGCACGAATCGTCACCGCCCGGCTTGACGGATGTATTCACCGCCGAGTTTGGGCGCCACAACCGAATCGTGGCCGGAATGGGATTGGACGCGTCGGACGGCGAGGATGTGCTCCAGGACGTTTCGATCCGGGCATTGAAGCATGGCGGAGAATTCCAGAGCCGGGAGGACTGCATTCGCTGGCTGATAAAGGTCACGGTTAACCGATGCCTGATGGAACATCGCAGCCGTAAGACGTTCCGCAGGCAAGGCCGTGAAATCCTGGGACGCCGGAAGGAAACGAAGGGAGCCGCGAAGGCCGCTGTCGAGAAGGCGATTGTTGCCGAGGAGCTTGAGATAGTGCGAGAGAGCTTGCGAGACCTGGATGAGTCGTTGTTGGCGCCGATGGTATTGCAATACTTTGGAGACTTGAATTCCACGCAAGTGGGTCAAATTCTGGGATTGAATCCATCGACCGTGCGAAGCCGCTTGCGGGAAGGCCGGATGATTTTAGCGAAGCGATTGTTGGAACGAGGTGTCGAACCCTAATGGAAAAATCATGCAAAAACATCGAGAACATGCTTGTTGATTACGCCGACGGGCGATTATCGCCGGGTGAATCGAGCCAAGTGTCGGACCACTTAGCTCAATGCCGGAACTGTCGAAGATTGCTGGATGCTCTGCACAGATCGCTCGATCTTGCCGGTGTGATCTGGACCGACGGCCTGGCTGAAACGAAGAACATTCAGATTCGAATTCCACGTAAGCTCAGGAAAGTCCACCGGCTTCGATACGCCGCCATCGCCGCAAGCATTTTGATCGTTGTATCCGCCTTCGTCGCACGGCGCGTGTTGCTGAAGCCCGTGGAAGTAGAAAAGGAGCCAAGCTTTGCAGAGATTGAACGCAAGATAATGGATGAGAGCACGGCGGCCAAACTCTTGGCAGCCACGGACCTGCTTGCGGACAAGCCAGACGCAAAGACCTTTGTCGAAGAACAATACGAGTATATCGTGGATCGTTATCCGAATACAAAAGCGGCGG
The DNA here is from genome assembly GCA_964475805.1 of uncultured Pirellulales bacterium. Lineage (GTDB taxonomy): Bacteria > Planctomycetota > Phycisphaerae > Sedimentisphaerales > Anaerobacaceae > JAFGTG01. Next base: position 7,823 of record CAYZAH010000037.1, read on the forward strand.
CGACCGCAAAAGCGAAGATCCAATAATCTTAAGGAGACAAAAAATGAGACCCCCAATCATTTCCATTGTGTTGTCGGTTCTGTGCGCCTCAATTCTCGGTGCGACGCCTGTTTCCGAGCTGAACAGTGCAGATTTCGAAATCAAGTTTGTGATCGACAGCAACACGCCCGTAAAGTGGATAGCCTACGCAAAGCCCAAGGAAGGCCGAGGCCATCAAGCACCCATCGCTAATCCCGGCCCCATCAAGCCCACCTATGTAGCGCGTGTTTGTATTCGTGATGACTCCGGCCAATCTTACAGCAACATCAACACGCTTGACGCAATACAAGAGAGTCCTGTCGCCAAGAAGTTTTCCAAGCCTCAGCAGGCATTCCTCAAAACAGGCTTTGCGATCCTGGTGGAGGGTGATCGCAAGGATCCTTTCCATTACAGCGCGACCTATCTCTACGCCGTCAGTAAAGAAGACGCCGAATTGATGGCCCGGGCGTATCTCGACGGCCTCACCAGATCTGCTAGGCAGGTAGTCGCAAAATGGAAAGACGAGCTGAGCAAAAACCAGGAGAAACTCCGTGTCGCTCAAAAAGAGCTGTCGGAAAAGCAAGCCAAGCTTAAGAAGTGCGAAGAGAAATACAAGCAAGTCAAGGACAAGACGCACAAGCTCTCCTCAAACGCGGAGGCGCCCAACTTGGCGAAAGAGAATATTTTGGAGATGGATAAGGCTCTTGGCAGGCTGCAAGTCGAGATGATCAGCATACGTGCAAAGCTCGATGTTATCCAAAAGTATCGAGACAAGACGGCTCACGGCGATGCTCTATACGCAAAACTCAATGAGATGTATGTCGAGCAAATGATCGAGATGAGCGGCTTGGAAGCCCGCTGGGCGGCCACCGAAGACCTTCGCGCCAAACAGCAGGCATTTTTCGACTTGTACAACGAGAAGGAGCATTTGCGGAGCCAGGTATACATGCAGACGAGGACCATCAAAGACACACAAGGCACAATCAAAAGTCTGATGGAATTTCTCGCCCATCCTAAGGCGAATACGATGTTCGGGAACATGTTGCCGCCGGAGGTCTATCAGAATACAATCGCTATTCATCCGGTGGCGCCGTAGGTGGGGCTTGCCCCACCACTGTGGATCGGGGAGCCAAGGCCCGCCCTGTTCACGCAACCGGGAAAGCGTTAACCGAACGACGAGATATGCGAATGATTGTCGGCGTGATGACAGCTCATTTGTCCTTGCAGGGGATCGGCTCGTTGAAGGGCAAGAGAAGCATCGTCAAGAGTCTCATCGGGCGGCTCAAGAGCCGATTCAATATCTCCATCGCGGAAGTTGAGCACCAGGACAGCAAAACGATGGCGGTGATCGGAATCGCCGTCGTCAGCAATGATTCCCGCTTCATCGATCAGCAGTTTGACGCAATCATCAGCTTCATGCGAAACGACGGGCGGTTCTACCTGGGACAAGTCGAACGCGAAACCTTCACGTAGCAAGGCGTAGGGGCAACCCCACGTGGTTGCCCTGAATCGCTATCGGCGCCCCGTAAGAAATTCTGCAGACGGAAGGGGACGGCCACACGGGGCCGCCCCTACAGGATTCTGTCGATCACGAATGCTGCGTAGAACAGGATGTCCAGGGCGATGGTTGAACAGAGCAAGAGCTGACGCAGGGGTTGCAGGCGCAAACGTGCACGCACGAGAAAGAAAAAAATCGCCATCGTCACCGCCGCGAGGACGTACATCTTTCCCGACTCGGTGAAGAGTCTGGCATAGCCCGCCGCCAGGCCGAAAATGACCTGGAAGAGCTTCGTCGCCAGGAGTAACGAAAAGATGGCCAGCGTTCCCGTCACGATGACCGACAGCAATATCCATTTTCGGTCGGCGTAGCCGGTACTAACCAGTCCTTGCATTCCCGCGCCGATGATGATCGAGCCGCACAACATACTGAAGGCAAGCCAGATAATGGGGCTAACATCGAGCAGCGGTCCGCAGAAGGCCAGTATCGTACCTATGGCCAGGATGATCATGATGCTGAGCCGTCGGATTTTCAGAAACATAACAAAGCCCACCGTCAGAGCGGCGATGGGAACGTGATAGAAACCGATCAGCGTCATGTGGCGTTTGGCGGCCACAAGAGGGGCCATCAGGCCCACCAAGTCCACGGGGCGCAATCTGAGGCGTATTGGAATCGGGTACAGGTGAAAATGGGCGGCGACCTGAAAGAACAGTAGAACCGCCAGAAAAGGCAAAAAGGCGAGCGGTACGCGCAACCACCGCCACTTGGCTTTCGGTCCGAACGCGGCCGGGCAGAACAGCCACGGTATCGCCGCGACCAAAACGCCTACTGTCGGGTGAAACTTGGTCATGCCAAGCGAAAAGGGCCCGAAGCCGTAGATCGCGCCCGCGAAAAACGACTCGAGGAATCCCGCTACCCAACGCCGGCTCAGCACGTAACACCCCAGCGAGGCGACCGTCGTGCTTATGACGAACAGGTCCCGCAATTGCAGAGCATCCAAGCCGTGATAGTAGCGTCGGTACAGATAAGTGGCGAAGATGAAATAGACAAGTGCAGATCCGGCCAACCTCGTGGCCCGGCCGCTCGTGTGCTTCGTCATCGCTAACCGCGTCATTTCAGGACCACTTTGCCTGTGCCGCTTGTGATTCTGCCTATCCGGTAGACCTTCTCGCCGTACCGCGTGAGCTTGCTCGCCATCGAATCGGCGAAATCCTCCGCCACGATCAGCACAAAACCGATCCCCATATTGAATACTCTGAACATCTCGTCTTCTTCGACGGGCCCTCTGGTTTGAAGGAACGAGAAGACCTTTGGTACGGGCCAGCTCGATTTCTTAAGGACGGCGTTGCAGTCCTTCGGGAGCACGCGAGGGATATTGCCCACTAAGCCGCCGCCGGTGATGTGGGCCATGCCGTGCACGACGCGCTTGACCTTGTATTGTGAGAGCAGTTTGATAATCGGCCGGACGTAGATGCGCGTCGGCTCCAGCAACACCTCGCCTAACATGGCGCCGCCAAACTCGTCGGGAACGTCGGTGACTCTGAGCTTCGCCTGCTTAAAACAGATATTGCGGACGAGCGTATAGCCGTTGCTGTGCAGCCCGCTTGACGCCAAGCCGAGTATGACGTCGCCTCGGGTGACGTTCCGGCCCGTGATGATCTTCTTTCGCTCGACCACGCCGACGGCGAACCCCGCCATATCGAAATCACTCACGGCGTACGTGTCGGGCATTTCTGCGGTCTCGCCTCCGATTAAGGCGCAATCGGCTTGCCGGCAGCCGGTCGCCACGCCCCTGACAAGCTCTGTGATGAACGCCGGCTCCAGCTTGTGCACGCCCAGGTAGTCGAGAAAAAACAACGGCTCCGCACCCTGCACGAGCATATCGTTAACGTTCATCGCCACGAGATCGATGCCGACCGTGTCGAACTTGTTCATCAGGCTCGCCAGTTGTACCTTGCTGCCTACGCCGTCCGTACACGCCACGAGGACGGGACTCTTATAATTTCTCTTGAAGAGCTTCTCGTCGTAATCGAGGCGAAACATGCCTGCGAAAGCGTTGGGCAATTCGATGACTCGCGGTCCGAACGTGCTCGCCACCGCCGAATAGATCTGCTCCACCATCCGGTCGTTGGCGTCGATACTCACCCCCGATTGCTCGTAGCTAACGTATTTGCCCATGTCTCCAGAGAATCGCCAAGAGAATCCCCCACGTTAACGTCGATCAGAAAGAAAGTGACTAAAATTAGAAGCGACTAAAGTTGAAGGCAACGCAACACACTTTAGCTCACTTTAGTTCACTTTAGGCACTTTAGCTCACTCTAGCCCACCGCTTCGACTTCGTCGAACATCTGCATCTGGTAGCGTTCCAAAGCGGATTTCCTGACGGTGGCGTCGACGGGTATGCTGTACTGGCCGCTCCAGCAGGCAGTGCAATAGTGATCGGCGGGCAACGCCGCGCAAGCCAGCAATCCCTCCAGCGACATGTAGCCCACACTGTCCACCTCGAGGAATTTCGCAATCTGCTGCAAATCCCGTCCGTTGGCCAGAAGCTCCTCTTTGGTCGGAAAGTCGATGCCGTAAAAACAGGGAAACCGGATCGGCGGACAGCTCACGCGCATGTGAATCTCCTTCGCGCCGGCTTCGCGCAGGGTCCTGATCTTGCCCCGCGTGGTCGTCCCGCGAACAATCGAATCGTCCACGACAACGACGCGCCTACCCTCGACAATCTCCTTGATCACCGCCAACTTGATCCGGACCTCCAATTCTCTCGACTTCGGGTCCGGCGAGATAAACGTCCTGCCCACGTAGTGGCTTCTGACCAGACCCATATCGAACGGTATCCCGCTCTGCTCGGCGTATCCGATGGCCGCCGAGGTCCCCGAGTCCGGTACGGGGATCACAACGTCGCCATCCGCAGGGTACTCCACCGCGAGCCGCCGGCCGAGCTTCTTTCTGAACTCGTGCACGTTCTCGCCGAAAAGCGTGCTGTTCTGCTTGGCGAAATAGATGTGCTCGAAGATGCAGTGGGCCGGCGTGACGGTGCCCGGCGTTACGAAGAACCGGCTGTGCAAGCCATCCTTGTCCAAGCGAACGATCTCGCCCGGCTCGACCTCCCGAACGAACTGCGCCCCGATGGCGTCGAGAGCACACGTCTCGCTCGTGACGACGTAGGCCCCTTTCTCGGTCCGGCCGATGCACAGAGGCCTTATCCCATGCGGATCGCGAGCCGCTTCGATATGGTCGTCGTACAGAAAGAGCAGACTGAATGCCCCCTGAAGATGACCCAGGACATGTGCCAGCGGATCCGGGTTGCTCACATGTGTCGGTTTGGCAAGCAGGTGGATGATGACCTCGGTATCGCCCGTGGACTTGAAGATACTCCCGTACGCCTCGTATTCATCGCGCAGGTGAGGCGCGTTGATGAGATTGCCGTTATGGGCCACCGCCACCTGTCCGCGCGAGTACTCCGCCACAAGGGGCTGACTGTTCGTCGCCCGGCTGGCGCCCGTCGTCGAATACCGCACGTGGCCAATCGCTATTGGATTGGACAATTTGTCAAGAACGTCCCGGCCCGCCCGGAAGACCCGCCGAACCGTACCCATCCCCGCAAAGCATTGAATCGTCTTGCCGTCGCTCGATGCAATGCCGGCTGACTCCTGGCCGCGATGCTGGAGACTGTGCAAACCAAAGTAAGTTTTGCTGACCGCCTCGGCGTCGCCGAAGATGCCAAAAAGCCCACAATTTTCTTTTTTCTCAGAACTCATGAATAGATTCTCAATTTTCTCTTGGAATTTGTCAATTCAAAAGCGGTATTCATGCCCCTTTTCTTGTATGTCGCGGGGCCAAAAATGTTCGCATCCGAATGTCGCACTTTTATCCCGATTGTGGATACATGAATTCGGGTATCCTCTGGAGCTTGCCCTCGGCACTGACGCACGCTAACACGCTGCTGCCCTCGGCCAAGACGACGCCGTCGGAGCATCGCGTGAGTTTATACGTATGCTCGACCTTGCTGGCCGTGACGAGCGAGCAGGCCGTTTCCAGCTCCAGCTTCTCATCGTACTGGACGGGCCGGCGATATTTGATGTTCAGCCGGGCCACCACAAAGAATACCCCGGCTTTTTCGAGGTCTTTGTAGGCTATACCGTTGGCACGCAGAAGCTCGGTGCGTCCCATCTCGAACCATACAGGATGCACGCTGTGATGAACGACACCGCCCTTGTCCGTCTCGGCGTACCGAGGCAC
>CAYZAH010000038.1:0-13497 GCA_964475805.1 uncultured Pirellulales bacterium
GGCCAGTCATGCATTGACCGCAGGGAGCTGAAAAATGAGCTGCCTTCTTCCTCGCCGGTATTGGGTTCATCAATCTGCTCCGCGAAGATAGATCCCGCCAGACTGTAGGATTGGGTCGCCTGCCCGGCGTTGAGATCAGTCTGAATCCCCACACAGAGGGCGCCCACGACTATGAAGCTATGGCAGAGATCAAACTTCAACAGCAAATGTCCTTTGGTTTTCTTGGCTACGCGTTGTCGAGCCGGTATTCGATGAGCCGGACTCATTCAGATTGGCTCTCAGGGAAAACACGACGCAATCCCTGTGCCCGATTTTACCATGAAATCGGACTCTTGTCTTCTGTGCAATGTCGGCAGGCAAATCGTCGAAGTCGACGTCCCGCGCGACGAAGCACGTCTGCGGCGGCTGTTCCAGAAGCTGTTCTGCATTCCTTATGAATATGGGCGTCACCGGCCTGTCCATATTGGCCGCGAGCTTAATGTCGTCCCCATCGGGACTAATCCGGTAGAAGACAATGGTGGTCGGCCCGGATGGCAGTAGACGTTCCAGCTTTTCTGCAAAGGGTCTCGTGCTTTCCCGAGCGTACGTCATAGGACTGATGATCCACACATTGAGAGCGACGAAGGCGAAGACCGCCAGAGCGATGAGCACGAAAGGACTCTCGGAAAATCCGCCGACTCTTCGAGAACATCTCGGGTACGCGACGATCAGGGCAATCAGAACGCCGAAGACCACGAGGCCGGGAAAAGCAGGTATGGCTGTGAAATACGGATTGGGCACACAGAAGACCAATGCGCCGACACTCGCCGCGATGGGAAAGACTCGGCAGAATCCGAGAAAGAGTTTTCTGACCTGGGCCGAAAGACCTTCCGCCGCCGGGTGGACGAACATGGAAGAGGCCAGCAACGACAAGGCTGGAACTATGGGCAAAATATAGCGCGTCTTTTTAGCCCCAGGGATCGACATGCCCACCAGGATGACGACGACCCAGAGTACCAGATACCCCACCAAACGCTGGCCGGGGCTTTTCGGCTTGGACATAGTCTTGCAGAAGCCAACGCCAACAACAACGGCCAGCGGGAAACTCACCGCATAAGAGGTGAACGCTTTTGCGATGTAGTAGAAATAGTTGTTCTTATAGTAAGCGGTCCGCGAGGCGCATTGTGCTCCGATCACTTTTGCGACGAAGTCCTCTCCTCCCTGTTGATACGCCGCTGCCAAAAATATCGCCAGACACAGCCCAAACAGACCGAGGGCCACCGAGCCGAAGATAAGCCATCTCTTGTATTGCCTCTCCCACAAAAAGAAGCCGAGGGTCACGGCGGCGGGAATCACCAGCCCGATGGGACCGCGAAAGGCAAATCCCATCACGAAGAACAAAGGGATGAGCCACAATCTCTTAGGCCGGCCCAGCACACTGACGGAGTACGCCGTATAGAAGCACAACACCGTTGCCAGAGATGTGTATTGATCCAGTGATACGCTGCGGGATTCCTCAAGGAACTCCTGAGTGAACAGTGCGAACAACACGGCAGTGAGTCCCCACGCGCGGGAATGCAGCGTGCCGATACGGTATATGACAACCATGACCAAAGCGGAAACCACCGCTGTGGGAAGGATCGCGGACAAGACCGTTACTCTCCCGAATGGTAGTGACAACAGATAAACCAGATACGTTGACGTTGCGGGATAGTCGGGATAGGGAACTCGGTAGGTTGTTGGAAATAGCGTGGGGCCGTCACGCAACATTTCCTGGGCAAACAAGGCAAAACGATTCTCAAGGCCAATGAATTCCGAGTTCAATCCGATGGTGAATATCACAATTCCAAGTGCGAATATTGCCAGAGAATGCCGATTTGTCTCGACGTTTTCCAGGGAGAACATGACTATGCGCGCCCCTCCAAAGCCTGGGCGCGTTTCGGCAAGGGGGAAGAGTCGGATTGGCAGCAGACCCATCCCTCTCGGCCGCGAATCTCTCGGTGGACAATGGCCGCCCGATCTGGAACGGTCGATCCCTCAAGCAGTTTCCCAAGGGGCACGAACGACAATCCTTGCGCCTTGGCCATATCGAGAAACTGCTCGAACAGCCCGAAGCGGGCGATGCCCTCGACCTCCGCGTGGATCGTGAGTACGCTCAACCTCTCAGGCTCGATCAGCGAAAGCATATACTCGTTGTAGTTGTCGTCAGAGATGTCGTTACGGCCGACCACTTCGTCATACGTTGGCAAGGTAACGGGAATCTGGGGTAGAAAAAGCTCTTTACCGCCCACAATAGGCCGGAATATGCTCTCCCCCCGGCAATCACTGTTGTACACAAAAGGAAACCGTTCTTTCACCAGAAGAACCGCCTCCGTGCACCTCCACCCGGGCACGGCGGAACACGTTGGAGGCTCGCCGAGAATTTCCGCTAACAGATCGTACCCTTTGCGGAGCTGGTCATAGAGAACCTCGTCGCTCATGACGTCCGCACGGGCTTGCCAGGCATGGTGGTCCCATGCATGCAAGCCGACCTCGTGGCCGGCATCGGACGCGGACCGTACGATCGATCCCAGTTTCTTACCGATGATGGGCCCCGGCCAGAACGTTCCTCTTAGAAGGATGTCCCATCCGTACAGGCTTGAAGCCTTCGTTCGTAGCATCTTTCGCAGAAAGGCGGGACGGAGCAGCCGCCATAGATGCCTACCCATGTTGTCCGGGCCTACGGAAAAAAAGAATGACGCCTCTATGGAGTGAGCGGCGAGCAGTTTACACAAATTCGGCACACCCTGCTTGGTCCCCCTGAAGGTATCGACGTCAATCCTCAAACCAATCCTCATGAACCTTCAGCTCCGGGGGTTCTCAATTCGCCTTCGTTCTTCTAACCAACGGACTTGTTCTCGTGAATAACGTCTTCCGCCAATCCCCCACCATCAGGAGAAGGAATGGAGACAATATCTTGCGGCGGTCTCGCCTTGGCACGCGAATCCTGCAAAAACTCGCCCGAGATGATGCTCTCGCGCAAGAAGAAGTCGAGTGTCTCGTCCACGGATTGCTCCAGCTTCACCGTGGGTGTCCAGTCAAGCAGTTTTTCGGCGTTGCGGATGCTGGGCTTGCGGTATTGGACGTCCTCGTAGCCACTACCGTAATAAGAGCCGCTTTCGATCAGGCGGAAGCCGGCAAAAGGAGGGAACTTCCGCCGGAGTGGGTGTTGCTCGAACTTAGCCAGCAGCAATTCTGCCAGCCCTCGGATACTGGTCTCGTTATCGGGATTGCCGATGTTGATGATCTTGCCGTCACAGACGCCGTTCTTGTTCTCGATAATCCGATACAAACACTCCACACCGTCGGACACATCGGTGAAGCAGCGTTTTTGTTTGCCGCCGTCAATCAAGAGAATCGGTGTGCCTTCGACAAGATTTAGAATGAGCTGTGTGATGGCACGCGAACTGCCGATCCGCGCGGAGGTCAGGCTGTCGAGCTTGGGCCCGATCCAGTTGAACGGTCGGAACAGAGTGAAGTTGAGTCCTTCTTTCTGGCCGTAAGCCCAGATGACTCTGTCGAGCAGTTGTTTGCAGCACGAGTAGATCCATCGCTGCATTCGGATCGGCCCGAGAACCAGCCTGGAGTTGTCTTCATCGAATTCCTTCTCATCGCACATACCATACACTTCGGAAGTCGACGGAAATATGATCCGCTTTCGATACGCGACGCAATGCCGAACAATCTTCAGATTCTCCTCGAAGTCCAACTCGAAGACACGTATGGGATTGCGGGTGTATTCGATCGGCGTGGCAATAGCCACCAAAGGAACAACAATATCGCATTTCTTAACGTGATATTCCGTCCATTCGCGGTGGATGGAAATGTCACCTTCCTCGAAATGGAACGCGGGTTTGCCGACAAGATGCTGGATGTAATTCGAGCGAATGTCCATCCCGTGCACGTCATACTTACCACTTCGAAGCAGTCTTTCACTTAGGGCGTTCCCGATGAAGCCGTTCACGCCGAGGATCAGGACGTGGTCTTTCTTGGTGATCTCGATCCGGCTGTCGGAACTCGGCCCGAATTTCATTCCCTCGACCAGGTTAAGTTCGGCAGCCAGTTGGTTTCCATTCACATAAACGCCCTTGGCCACCTGGCCGAAATCCACTCGTACGGCCCCTTCGCCACACAAGATCACCAAAGGGTCTACGGAGAGAATCGTCCCGGGGCTTGATTCCTCGCTGGAATAAGGCACTTCGGAAACCGCCCAGAACACAACCTTCTGATTGGCAATGTAACTAAAGGCCCCCGGATAGGGTTGGGTCACGGCCCGGACGAGATCTCTGACTTGCCTGGCTGAGTTGGTCCAGTTAATCTCGCCATCCTCCGGACGACGGCCACCGTAGTACGTCGCCGTCGAATGATCTTGCGGCGTGCGCGGTGCCGTTCCGTTTTTGATTTTCGGCAGAATCTCGTCGAGCAGGATGGATGATGCCTTGGCGGCTTTTTCATGCAGGGACCCGGCCGTGTCGTCGTCAGAAATGGCGATCTCCTTCTGGCAAACGATGTCGCCGTCATCCGGCTTGGGTGTCATATAGTGCAGCGTGACACCCGTCTGCTTTTCCCCGTTGACCAGGACCCAGTTGATCGGGCATCGTCCCCGATACTTAGGCAGAAGCGAGCCATGCAGGTTAAGGCATCCTCGCGGCGGGATATCCAGAATGGCCGGCTTGATCATTTTCCGATAGTAAAAGGAGAAGATGATGTCCGGGGCGAATTCCTTGATCCTCTTGACCCATAGTGGATGGTTGACGTCTTCAGGCGCGAAGACCGGGATACCCCGCGACGCCGCAAGCTCTGCAACCGAGTTGAACCAGATATTTTCGTGAGCATCATCCTTGTGCGTCAGGACAGCTACGACCTCGAAATCGTGCCGAAGCAAAGCCTCGACGCCGACACAGCCGATGTTGTGATAAGCTAAAGCGATTGCCTTCATACCATAACCTTGTAATTGTTCCTTGTGTGAATTTCTTTTTCCTGATTACTTCCGCGGACGACCCGCTGTACGAAATAACGCGGACGGCCTCTGACGTCGTAATAGATGCGCCCGATATATTCGCCGAGCAGACCCATCCCGATGAATTGTGCGCCGACGAAAATGAAGAGGACCGCAAAAAGCGTGAAGACACCGGCGGCCGCCCATGTGGCGCCATATATCAACCGCATCACCAAAAGGAATACGCCAAATCCGATCCCGAGCAGCGATACGAACAAACCCGTAATGCTCAACAATCGCAACGGAAAGGTCGTCATGCTGGTCAGCAGGTCAAACTGCAAGTTGATGAGCTTCCACAGGCTATACTTGGAGTCGCCGGTCGAACGTGACTCGTGACGGACCTCGATCTCAGTCGCTTGCCGGGCGAAGCTGTTGGCGAGCACGGGAATGAACGTGCTCCTTTCGTCGCACTGAAGCATGGCGTCGACAACGTGCCGGCGATAGGCACGCAGCATACAGCCGTAATCGTGCATCATGACTCCCGTGGCTCTCTGGGCGACTCTGTTGACCGCGGCCGAAGCTATCCTACGGAAGAAACTGTCGCGCCGCGGAACTCTCACGGTGCCGACCACGTCGAATCCTTCCTCGATCGTTGCGACGAGTCTGGGGATTTCCTCGGGCGGGTTCTGCAGGTCGGCGTCGAGAGTGACAACAATACTTCCCCTCGACTGCTCAAAGCCAGCTATAACCGCAGCGTGCTGCCCGTAGTTCCTGTTCAACAGTACGCCTACGACCTTACCCTGGTGCTTTTCGGCCGCTTCCGTGATGAGTCTCTGAGAGCCGTCCTTGCTGCCGTCATCCACGAGGATCAACTCGTAAGGTCTTTGCATCGCGTCACACGTTCCAACGCATCGGTCAATGAGGACATCGAGGTTCTTTTCTTCATTGAAAACCGGAACAACCACGGACAACAAAGCCGCCGAGTCCGTGCGTTCCTGGCGACGTGTCGAATCAAGCTCGGCACAACCTTCAGAAGCGCTCGCGTCGTCATCGCTCTGGTCGCGCCTTTCGGCCGGAAAGAGAGCCTCCGGAGGCGCATCGGCACGCGGCCGGACAAGCTCTACGTCGCGGCCGGTTTTACTACCCAGATCGCGTACTTTTCTTTGCGTCTTTCCCATGGGTATGTCTTCTCCGTCAAAGTCGGGCGGTTCGCGACCTCTGCTCCGAGGACGTTCACCAGCTCATCAGCATACCATTCGTGCGAAATAAGAACCTTTGCCTGGTGGCCTGACGTAACAAAAGACCGTGCGTCCTCTTGAGCATTTAGAAACCGCACAGGCTCGGGCAAGTTCAAATAAAAGAGCATTTCAAACGGCATCTTGCGAAAGAATGCGACGTCGTCGGGCTTAAGCCCCGGCACTTCCGCCGTCAACTCCGTGCTCAGCTTTTTCAAGGAGTCCTCCCTGTCGAAGGCGGTGTATTGCCAGCAGAAAAAGCCTCCCATCACAATAACAGACATCACTATTAGAGAAGCCAATTCTCGTGACGCGCCAGTCAGTCGGGCTGCCGCAGAGGGCGCCCAGCGCCCCATGATGAAGCAAGCCATGGCCGCAACGCCTAACAGCGAAGTTCCAAGCAACAATGCCGTTGGGGGCGTGACTCCCAATCGTTGTCTGAGTGCGGGCCAGAGAACGGGACTGGCTATCGCAGCAACGGCTACCGGCAAAATCAAGCCCGTCTGGATATTCACAGCCAGGCGCCGCCATTTGGCTTCTTTGGCCAAGGTAAGGCAAAGGGCCGCCAGCAACGCACAGAAAGGAATTATTGGCAGGATGTAATAGCCCCTTCTCGAACCCGAGGCCGTGAAGAACGCGAAGATGAGCGTCGCCGAGATGGCGAGCCACTTGCTTGGCCAGTCCAATCGCTTGAACGAGGTGAAGGCCCCCCACAACGCCATCACAAACAGCGGCGTCCACGGCAGAAACAGCTCCGGAAGATAGTAAGAATAGATGTAGAACGGCTCACGATGGTCGAAAGGCTTGAAGTAACGCAAGAAGTTCTCGTGAAAGACCATCCACAAGCCACTGATACGATATCCCTCTCTGGTCATCTCAGAGTAAACGAACGGGCCGAAATACGCGGCCAGCGCTACCGCCAGAGCCCCCAAGTGCGACCAGGACACGTACGACTTCCACCGATTCTCCCGAATCAGGTCAGGCAGGATAACAAGAACGGGCACGACTACCGCGCCCAGGCCCTTAGTCTGCGCTCCTATGAAACAAATCAAATAGAAAACCGCGTAACTGACAAAGCCCGGCTTACTCCGTCGAGACCAATACCACGCAACAGCCAGAATGATGAACGCCATATTCTCCATGTCGGCCTCGCCCGTTCTCGCCCAGAACAGATAGCCGTAAGAACTGAGCAAGAGCCATCCCGCTGTCCTCCCCACTTCGGGCGACCACAGCCTGCGGCCCAGATTGATCGTCGCCCCGAGCGCCAGCAATCCCGCTATGGCACTGGGCAGCCTCACGGCCCACTCATCCAACCGACCGACTGCGGCTCCAACCAAAGCAATGAACCAGTAGCTGACCAGGGGCTTGTCGAAGTACGGCTGACCATTAATGCATGGGTGGAAGAAATCCTTCGTCAGCAGCATTTCTCTGGCTACCTCGGCCCAGCGGTCTTCCGGACCCCACAATCCTCGTTGTCCCAGGCCCCACAACGACACCAATATCGCCGCCGACCAGAACACTACTACCGGAGTTTTGTCAGGTAGATTCTTCATGTCTATTTCTTCAAGACGTCCTTGATCGCGTTCACCACGTCGTCCACGTCATCGGCTGTCATATCTGCAAACAAAGGAAGAGAGCATATCCGGTCCGAATTCCACTCGGTATTCGGCAATGTTCCGCGGCCTATATTCATCGCTTCTCTGTAGTACTTTTGAAGATGGACGGCCCGAAAGTGAAGGCCCGTTCCGACGTTCCTCTGTTTCAACTCACCCATAAACTCATCCCGGCTGAGACCCGCCCTGTCCGTATCCAAGCGCACGATAAAGAGATGCCAGGCATGCTCCATGGAATACGCAGGGTCGGAGAGCGGGATAACTTCATCGATCTCGTGCAACCTTTCGCGGTACCTCAATGCCAGCTCAGTCCGCTTGTGATTCAATTCGTCAACGCGAGCCAACTGACTCAGGCCCAGAGCCGCCGAGATGTCCGTCATGTTGTACTTGAAACCCGGCTCGAGCACCTCGGCCTGCGGAGACCTGCCCTGCGTATGCCGGTCGTAAGCGTCCACACCGAGACCGTGAAATTTCAGCCGCCGGACACGATCCAGCAAGTCCTCGTCGTTTGAGCACAACATGCCGCCTTCACCGGTCGTCATGTTCTTGATGGGATGGAAAGAAAAGATCGACGTGCCGTGGCGACCCACGCATTCATCCTTATAGTTCGTACCGAGAGCATGAGCCGCATCTTCTACGAGGAAAATGCCCCGCTCTTCGGCCAATTTGCGAATCGGATCGATATCAACGGGCGCTCCGGCAAAGTGTACGGGCACAATTAGCTTTGTCCGGGTCGTGATACATTCCTCCAGGCTGTCCCGCGAAACCATCAGCGTATCTCTGTCAATATCCACAAACACCGGTTTGGCCCCGGCCAGAACAATCAGATTCGCCGTAGAGACCCACGTCATCGATGGCGTTATGACCTCGTCGTCCACACCGATGCCGAGTGCCTGGAGCGTCAGGTGCATCCCCGCCGTCGCCGAGGACAACGCCACTGCCCCGGCGCAACCCACATAGTCACAGAACTTCTGTTCGAACTCGGCAGTCTTCGGCCCTGTCGTAATCCACCCGGAGCGCAGAACCTCACCGACGGCGGTGACATCCGCCTCCGTGATCGATGGACGTGAGAATGGCAAGAATTCACTCCGCACGAGTCGTATCCTTACTATTCCCCTCAGCCATCGAAACGTCTTTGCTGACGAGCCATGCCTTCATCTTCTTCTGCCGCTTCTCCGGAGATTCCCAAGAGTAGGCGGTTTCCACGTACGTCGGCTTGTCAGGCAACATTGAGGCAACCGATTCGGGAATATACCTTTCCTCGGAGATAACCATTCCCGGCTGGTCGTTTTCGAGAAATGCCCGCAAAGCGGCCTCATCGGTCAGCCATGTTATGGGCGGATCCCATTTCATGTAAAAAAGCACACTGCCTTCGTATTTGTGCCAAAATGCGACGCGATCGTGAGGCAGTGCTTGAGCGGCCGCGTTCAGGCTGAGCGCGAAGGGCTTTCCCGTCCGGCGGGATTCGAAAATGTTGTACTGCCAAGTGAAAAAACCACCCAGCAGAACGCCTGCCATGACAATCTGCGTCCAGGCGCTTCTCATTCGGCCGTCCTGCAAAATGGTTCCAGTGACCTTGTACGCGACCGCTCCGGCAAGCAACACGGCCAGTCCCACAACGAAAAACGACACACCTAAGGAAACCGGCACGTCCCAATGCTTCTTGCTTACGAGAATCCATACCGCTAAGGGTCCTACCACCATTTCCGCGATGGCTGCTACAATCAAGGCCTGTTTTTGAAGCCGTAAGCCCCGTTCCCAGTGCTTGACAGCAACCTGGCCCGCCTGCACCAGGAACACCGCCATCAGAAGCATGCAGAAAGGCAAAATCGGAAGAATGTAGTAATCTCGACGCGAGCCCGACAGGGTGAAAAACGCAAAGATCATCAATATCGCCTCTATCAGCCAGCGCGTGGCGCTATCGAGCTTCTTCCAGGTCGTCGCCGCGGTTATCAAGGCCGCCACGAAAATCGGCACCCACGGCAAGACCAGCAAAGGTACAGCCCACAAATACGTGTAAATCGGGTCTTTGTGGTCGAAAGGCTGGACATAACGCACGATATTCTCGCGAAGCGCCAGCATCAGACCGCTCTGCTGGTAGCTTTCCGGCCGGGTCAGACTCTCATAGATGAAGGGTGCCATGTACACGGCAACACCGATTCCCAGAGCCAACCAGTGCGACGGCCGCAATAGCCATCGCCATCGCCGCTGCCGCACAAGGTCCGGCAACACCACTAACACGGGCACCACGAACGCGGTTAGCCCTTTCATATGAGACCCAATGGCCATAATGAGATAGAACACAAGGAACGATACGAAACCCGGACGATCCCGGCGGCTCCAGTACCAAACTACCGCAAGCATAACGGCGGCCAGATTCTCCGTTTCAGCGCTGGCTACACGCGAGTACATCAACAGCCCGTAGCTTGTTAGCAACAGACCACCGGCCAGCCGGCCTACGCGAACGGACCATAAACGCCGTCCAAGAATTATCGTGCAAATCAGCGCCACAAGAGCGGCCAATGCACTGGGCAATCGTACGATCAACTCATCCAAACGTCCCGCGACAGCGGAAAACAACGCAATAGCCCAATATGTCAACAACGGCTTATCGAAATATGGCACCCCCCCAATCGTGGGATGGAAGAAATCCCCGCTGACAAACATTTCCCGCGTAATCTCGGCCCATCGCGCCTCAGACGCCCACAGACTGCGATATCCAAGCGCCCCAAACATCAGAACGCTCCCAGCCGCACAGAGAAACACCTCCGCCGACCACGCTCGCCTAAGAGGATTTGCCGAACAGATCAATGCCAAAAACCCTTTCGTCGCCCGTATATCATTGGCCGCATGTCGGCCGTTGATATACGACATGCGAGCTAAACGCGCGAATCTACTATGACACGCTGGGAATGCCAATAGGGGAAATCCCTATAACCCCATATCCAAATACTCAAATATCTTCGATTTCCGATTGCGCGTGTCGCCAAATCGAAGATCGCCGATTATAAACCATAGAGAATATCCTTGCAACCTTAAGGCAGACTGAAGATTTTGAGCTTGTCGTCGGCAAGGACGGCGCGATAATCAAACGTCGCCCAACTTTTGACTTGATTTCCCAGTTTTGGCAACCTAATTCGCCAAGGGCAGACGGATCGAAACGAGGGTACCATACGTGTGATCTGAGGTGATGGCTATGTCCCCGTTATGACGGCGGACAATCTGACGAGCGATGGCCAGCCCAAGGCCCGCTCCGCCCGTGGAACTGCTGCGCGACTGATCCACGCGATAGAAACGGTCATACAAGTGAGGTAAAGCTTCGGCGGGTATGTTCCCTCCTTCGTCGCGGATGCGGACAGTCACAATGGATTCATGATTTTCAATTTTCGATTTTCGATTTTCGATCGCCCCCGGCTGTTGGCCATTAGCAATCTCAATGCCGATTCGAACAGTCCCGTCGGATGGCCCGTATTTGGTGGCATTGTCGAGGACGTTGGCAAACAAACGAATCAGCTCATCCAGGTGGCCTTGAACCGTCGTTGGCGGCGCATCTTCGAGGACCACCTTGCCACCGGAGCGTTCCATCCTCGCGTTGAAGCTCTCGGCAAGCTCACTCAGCAGCACGTCAAGCTGTACCGGCTCGTCGCCGCGACGGATGTCGGACAACGGACCCCGGGACTGTCTGCTTTCTGTCGTTGAGAAGGCTGACTGTCCCTTCTTCTCTTGAGAGGGACAGGCACCTTTTGACAGAACGGCGCCGTCAAAACGAGCCAGTCTCACGTCATCTGTCCTCTGTCTTCCGTCCGTTTCGTCCATTCGCGCCAAGACGAGCAGTTGCTCGGTCAAGTGCTCCATACGAGCCACGTCCTTCAGCGCATCCGCGATGGCTCGCCGGTATTCGCCTACGTCCCGTTCACTCATTTGCGCGACTTGAAGCGTGCTCTTGGCCAAAGCCAGGGGCGTCCGCAACTCGTGGGCGGCGTCCGAAGTGAATTGCTTCTGCTGCTCCAGAACTTTGTCGAGACGAACGAACATCTCCTTCAGCGCTTCGACGAAGGGCTCCAACTCCTCGGGGACCTTCAGATCATCAAAGAGGGCTTTTCCGGCGTTCGGACGCCAGACGTGGCGTAATCGCTCGGCGGTCACGTGAATGGGACGCAAGCCACACCGAACCGTCCACATCACCGCCACTACCGACCCCAATACAAGGCTGGCTCCCAGTACGAGCAACAGCCTCTCGAATTCATACATCTCATGGTAGGTAAAATGGCTGGGACCCGCCACGACGATGTTAGCTACGTCTTCATCCGGCGCCGGCATCGCATCGCCAGCCGCCCCGGGCACAGGCCGAGACCGGATCTTCCGACGCATCCATACGGCTCTGTACTCATTGTGAGGGACGACCTTGTTCACAAAGGAAAGCTCATTCAGTGATGGCTTGTCTATATCGGGAAGCTCGCGTAACCAGCGTTCGACCTCGCTGTCCGGCGTGTCACTCGCAAGCACGTCGGTGGAAGCTCCGTCCATCCAAATCCGATAAAATGTGGAAGGATTCCTGCCCGGCCCTCCCGTGACCACCCGCACTTCCATCGCCATTTCCTCCGCAACCCCATGGTTGTCCAGACTTGCCGCGATACCGTTAACCATCGCCAGCAATGTTCGGTCAAGGCTGCGAAGATGGGCTTCGTCGAATTCCACGTAGGCCACAATGGAAATCGTGGTAATAACGGCCACCAGCACGGTGGAAACCCACAGGGACACACGCCACTTCAGGGAAAGGGGTTTCATGCGGGTGGTTCTCCGAGCAGATAACCTTGGTTTCGAAAGGTGTGGATCAGGTCGGATTCCGACCACGAGCCGAGTTTCCTTCGCAGCGAGCTGATATAAACCTCCACGACGTTGGAGAATTTCTCGGAACCGAAATCATACAGATGCTCGACGATGTCGGCCTTGGAGACGACCTGCCCGGCCCGCATGGCGAGATATTCGAGCAAACGGTACTCCATCGCCGACAGGCGCACGGCCTTGCCCCCGACTGTGACATGGTGCCTGGTCGTGTCTACGGTCACGTCCGCGACCTTCATGACGGGAGCCGCCCGGCCGTAGGAGCGGCGCACCAACGCCTTGCAGCGGGCGATCAGTTCCCTCATATCGAAGGGCTTGACCATGTAGTCGTCACCGCCTGTTTCGAGACCTTGAATAACGTCATCGGCGGCGTCGCGGGCCGTCAGGATGAGGACCGGCGTCATGACGTGGGCGGTTCTGAGATTTCGGAGAATCTCGAGCCCGCCGATCTTGGGAAGCCCCAAGTCAAGGATAATGAGATCGTAGGGATTCGTCATCGCCATGTGCCGGCCGTCTTCACCTTCGACAGAGATGTCCACGGCCCAGGAGGACTCCTCGTCCAGCACTTTGGCGATGTTGCGAGCTAATCTGATTTCATCCTCGATGATAAGTACACGCATAACCGCACCCTGCGTACCCTCCCGTAACCAAGCTGTCAGCTTGTTCCCTAATTTCGACTGTTTCATTGTAGCATACAAACCACTAATGTAAAATCGTTTTCCGAGAACCGGACAGGTCGTTGGTTGAGTCTTCAGGTTATCTTAAGCAACGATCCGTTAGCGTAGGCACCGTTGGAATGAAACATGAGTGGACGATACCTTGAGATTGCCGATTGCCGATTGTCGGT
>CAYZAH010000039.1:0-13469 GCA_964475805.1 uncultured Pirellulales bacterium
GCGCGCCGGCGATATCAGTTCGTGCTGCACCCGATGACGAACGTGGACGGCGTCGCGGAAGGCTACGAGTATCGCAGCGGCTACGATTATCCTCAGCCTCGTGCGACAGCCACGGCGAAGCTGACCTTTGGTGCGATAGATCGACTCCGACCAGACTTCGCGGTTACCTGGCATAACTGGATCGCGCCGCGTGGCGTAGATTGCCTGTTCTACACGGACTCCGAGGAGGGGCGCGCCAGCCGCCGGGCGTGGGATTTGTTCGTGCAGCGGTTCCCGTCTCCGCGCGGTGTGGGCCACCACTGGGAGAGCGAAACGAATCCTCTGGCCAAGAACTGGTTTGGCCGCTCTTCACTCAGCGAGGACAACGTGCATCAGTACGCCATGAAACGGTACGGCACACAAGTCTGGGGTTGGGAGATGCCCTGGTGGAATCGTGATGAAGGCGATCCTACACAGGTCGCGCGCAGGGCCGGCAGTGATTTTGGGCGGGCGTTCCTTGCGACGCTGGACGCGATTGCGGCGGGACCGGCGAGCCGCGATGCAACCGCTGTTGTTGTGCCCCGCTGGCGAATGCACGAGTTCGAGTTGCATGGGCGCAGTCACGTAGACTACCCATTTCGTGACGCAGCGCTGGTGGGGCAATTCACGTCACCTTCCGGCAGAACGCTTGTCGTCGAGGGGTTCTACGACGGTGGTGACACGTGGCGGCTGCGTTTTACGCCGGACGAGGAGGGCCAATGGCGTTATCTGCTTCGTGGCGAAGGCGTCGAGCTGCTGGCACGTGGCTCACTGCAATGCGTGGCGTCGGAGGATCACGGTCTCATCCGCATCCATCCGGACAATCCGTATGCTTTCGCTTATGCCGACGGCACGCCGTTCTTTCCCATGGGCGATACGTGCTACGGCCTCTACAGCGACAGCCCCGTCACGCCTCAACTGCGAACGCAATATCTCAAAACCCGGCGGTCGCAGCGTTTCAATTTTGTGCGGATGGGTGTTATCCACAGTCCGACACACGGGCGAGTCGACCCGGATTACTGGCCGTGGGGCGGGACGCCCGCCCAGCCCGATCTCGACCGTTTCAACCCCCCGTTCTTTCGCGGTTTGGATGATGTGCTGGCCGAGATGCAGAGCGTGGGAATGAACGCGGAACTGATTGTCCTGAGCTACTACCAGCCACCGTTTACGGACGTGAAAGCCTGGACGGCCAAAAGACAGCGGCAATGGTTGCGATACATCACCGCACGCTACGCGGCCTTCCCCAACCTGTTTCTCTGGACCATTGCTAATGAATATGAGACGCACCCCGACGGCCGCTATCGCCTCGTTGTGCCGGATGATCCGGACTGGGCCAAAGCCACCGCCCGCTTTATTAAGCATCATGACCCGTATCGACACCTCGTCACGGTGCATCCGGTTGTGAGCAGTGTGCCGGCGAAGACGTTCAAAGAGACACGTGGCTCAGAAGGCGTCGGGATCGCTGGAAACGGTCGCTCCCCGAACGACCCATTCGATCCTCCGTGGCGGATTGGCGAATTCTTCGGCGTGGATGACGCGATGGACGTACTTTCGCAACAGACCGGGCAATATGGGGCGGGGGTCGTCTGGAACGAAGAGCTTCAGTGCTGGACGGGCGACGCCCCCGATCTGACGGCGAGCCTTCGCGCCGACCGCCGGTATGGGCGGCCCGTGCTCAACACGGAGAACGGTTACGAGTATCTCCGGGGGCAGCCGACACAGAACAAACAGGTGCACCATACCGACAAGGTGCGACATTCCGCTTGGCGCATCGTTTGTGCGGGTGGGTACTTCGCCGCCGGCTTCAACGGTACGATCGGTCATAGCGACTTCTGGAATAGGATCGACGCTCCGAACCACTACACGTTCATTGTCAAAGATGAGGGGGCGGCGGGGCAGTTGGGTTTCCTGTACGACTTTTTTACGTCGTTGCCTTTCTGGCGGATGCAGCCTTTCGACGGGGTGGCGCCGGAGACGGCTGTGGCTCTGGCCGAGCCGGGACGGGTCTATGTGGTTTACCTTCCGCACGGCGGAAAGACCGCCGTGGACCTCAGCAAGGCTGAGAGTCCTTTGATCGCCGGCTGGTTCAACCCGCGCGACGGCACACGAAGCGGGCCGTTCGAGGTCTCCGACAGCGGCCATGTCGAGTTTCAAACTCCCGACGATCTCGACTGGGCGCTCCACATAAGGGCCCAGACGAGATAGCGTGTGTTCGGCAAAGGGCGGGAGGCGGTCCATGTCGCTGCGCAACGTCCCGTTCCGGCCAAGAATACCATTGATAAAAGGCCGGCAAGGAACCATGAACTTTTCAAGATAAGGGGCGTATTCTTTGTCAGGTATAATATTATAGGACTAAACTGCTTATTTTAGCACCTTTGTACCGAGTATTGGCCCCTGCTTAGTAGGCTCCTCCGTGAAGTCGTCCAATATTCCGAACGGCAGGGGCTTTTGCCTATTGAAATCGAAAACTTTCGATGAAATAGGGGCGAAGGGTTCACAGAGAGAGTTTTACGCACTTATTGGCCTGAACTGCCGTTTGCGCCGGCCCGATGGGTGTTCTATGTGCGGTATTTTCTTGCCATAAAAATTCGGGATCGTGATAAAAGACTTGACCTATCTCGAATAGAAGGTTAGAATCAACGCCTTAATATAGTCCGCAAGCCCCTGCCGATCTCGCTTTTTCCTCTCCCTCCGCTAGGCAGGGGCTCTTTTTTGTGGTTCCGAAGCGCACGATGGCTGCGGTGGGAGCGCCTGAATCCGTTTTGTTGTTCAGGTGGCGGGTTTTACTCGCCGGCGTGCACCTGGCAAATTTCGTGTTTGCGGAGTGATTCCACCTCTTCGGGGCTGAACTGCCGGCCGCAGAACATGCAATAGTGGCCCGCTTTGCGGTCGTAGTACATCTCGCGAGTATGGCATTTGGGGCAGGTTATGTTTTCGTATTCCGGCTCGAACATCTGTCTATCGCCTTCCTGTTTCACCTGAATTCGCTGTTGTGAAGACCAGAGACCTTTATCGGCAGGATCAGATACCATATTAACCCGGGAGGATTGATGATCGAATATCGGCTATTGATTCAGGGCAGTGGTCAATGCCCACATCGTAGTTGGTGCAGGATGTGCCAGTAGGCGCCCCGCGCGCCTTTTTCAATGGCTTCTGAGAGTAGTTCGTTCGCGCTGTAATTGTAATTCGCATCGTCGCCTTCACCGTCAGCTTGTCGAGGGGTCTCGAGGGCAGGCTCGAAGAATCGCTTGTCGCCGGCGATCAGGTCCCTGACGAGCTCCGCCGGGCGATCGCCGAGGGCTTCGGATATGTAGAAGGTCGGTTTGAGCAGGTCGAGGGGGCCGTCGTATTTTCGCCGGAGGCTGCTCGTGTTGCCTTGGCGAAACTGGTCGGCCACGAATTGCTCCATCGCGGTCCGCGGGTAAACTCTCATGCCGAGCGCTGCGCCGGCGCAATCGGGGTTGATTTTCTTGATGAAGTCGATTGTTTCACGAAGGGTTTGCGGCGTCTCGCCCGGCCCGCCGAGCAACAGATCGATCATAACGGCGATATTGTTCTCGCGGCACAGTCTAACCGCCGTGGCGAGGTCTTCCCGGTGGTGTCGTTGATGATACGTCCGAAGCATTGGTTCGCTCGCCGAGTCTCCCGTGAAGTCCATCCCGACACAGCCGGCCCGGGCCATTGCCTCGGCCAGCTCCACGTCGAACGGCGATGGTGACATGTATGTATACCAGCGGATTTTGCCTCCGAGAGAACGGCGGCTCAGCTCCTCGCAAACCGCAAGCGCATGGTCCTTCGAGAGGTTGAATTCGCAATCGCAAATGTGCAGCACGTCTATCGCTTGCGACAAGAGTGACTCAACTTCGTCGGCTACTTCGGCCGGCGCACGCAGCCTGAGTCGGCTGCCCTTGGCCAGCGGGTCGGCGCAGTAGATACAGTCGCGGTTGCAGCCGCGTTTGGTTTCTAAACCGCATTGTCCGCCGCGCTTGAAGTAGGTGCGATTATCAATGAAATTGCGAGTGACACCTAACGAAAGCGAGTCCGGCCAGGAGGGCGGATTGCTGAGGATCTCATTGTTCCGGCGCCAGAACAAGCCCGGGACCTCCGAGAATCTGTGTGAGCCGCGCAGTTGTCGAACAAGTGCCGGAAGCGCCGCCTCTCCGTCGCCGCATATTCCGAACTCGACGTTTGTCTGTTCGAAAATCGGCCCGGGGAAGATGGAATAGCCAACGCCACCAAGGACGATGGGAGCGTCGCTGACTTTTCGGATCGTTTGAATGATCTCTTTCAATCCGGGGACAAACCAGTCCGCGCTGGGCCAGAAGCAATCGTCGGCGTTCCGAAAAGATAGTCCGATGAGTTCGGGGTTGCGATTGGAAAAATACTCGCTGATCGCTTTACCAGGATCATCGGTCAGACCAAGATCGAGAGGTTCCACTTCGATGCCGGCTTGCTGAACGGATGCAGCGACGTAATCCAGACCGATAGGCCCGATTGGGGGGAGCATTGTGTTTGTGTTGATGAGTGTCAGCATTGCCGGCTATCCGACGATTCGGCGCGAATCGCACTTCGTTCTGGAAGGTGGTGATTCGAGAGTTCTCCCATCAAATGGAAAAGGCTGGTTCACAGAACCAGCCTTTTCGCTAAATACAGCACAGAAGGTTTCAGGCCGTTTCAGAAGCCGTACCTTAGACCGAGGCTGGCCCACGTTTCATCCTTGTCATCGTTGACTGACATGTCCATTGTGACCTGGTAATAGACGCCGGGAGTGAAGGTGAGGTTCTCGGCCAAGTCGATGTCTGTCGAGACGCCGAATACAGCATTGCTCCAATCGTGATCGACATTCTGGCCGCCCGGCCCAACACCGTCGTTGTAGACCGCTTCGGCGTGGAAGTTGAAAACCTGCTCGGGGGTCTCAGGAAGAATGCCGTCAACGGTCAAAGCGTAGTCCAGCATGAAAATATGCGCCCACCCAGAAGCCGTGCCACCGAAAGGAGATCTGGCTCCCACCAGCGAACCACCTGAGGATGGCCACAGCTTCACGAGGGCGTAGCTGGGAACGATGCCTTCGGGCAAAAGCTTGGGCATGGCAAGGATCGCATGAGTTTCCTGAAGGTCGAAATCGCTTGCCGGATTATCCGGGTAGTTGTAATAGACCCATCCCAACCTGTACTGAACGGCACAAGGCTGGTCCATGAACAGGCCGCCCGTGTAGAACACGTTGTAGTCCCATCGTTCGCCATTCTCGAAGCCGCCCGCGTTGGCCCGGTGCCCTATAATATCGATACCGAAGCCGTCATAGTTCAGGTCCACACCGAGGTGAGTGGCGCTCTTGTCGCCGTAGATGTCGAAGCCGCGCCACACGTATTTGCTCGACCAGGTCAGGTCGACCCATCCGTGCAGATCGGGCGGCGGCGCTTGATCTTGTGCCAACGCTGTGCCCCCGATGACCAACGACATCACCGCAACTACTAAGATCCTGGTTTTCATAGTCTTCTCCTTTTTTACAGAAATTGCCCTGGTTTTATGACCTCAACCTTATATACACTGTTTCAAATCCGGTCAAGGCAAAAAGCAACAATTTTTATTTTACCACTTTCCTGTTTTCCTCATCTCAGCTTTTGGCAGATTTTCAAGGTCTTTGAGATACTTTTGCATCTCTTCTTCCGGCAGCTCGAAGTCCGTAAGCTTGCCGGAAAGATAAGCGTCGTAGCCGGTCAGATCCATCAGGCCATGCCCGCTATAGTTGAACAGGATGACCTTCTCTTTGCCCTCTTCCTTTGCTTTCTTTGCCTCTTCCATTACGGCGGCCAGCGCCTGACTGGTTTCCGGAGCGGGGATGAATCCTTCCGTCCGCGCCCAGGTGACAGCGGCTTCGTAGGACTGCAACTGGTGGTACGCCCTCGGTGTCATCAATCCTTCCACGATGGCCTGGCAAACGAGTGGCGCCATCCCGTGGTAGCGCAGTCCGCCGGCGTGAATGGGCGGCGGGACAAAGGCGTGCCCGAGTGAATGCATGGCCAGCAGAGGCGTCGTGCAGGCGGTGTCACCGAAGTCGTAGACGAAGGGCGCCCGCGTCATCGTGGGACACGCCGTCGGTTCCACCGGGACAATTTCGATATCCGCGCCGTTGATCTTGTCGGCCGCGAACGGGAAAGACAGACCTGCGAAATTGCTGCCGCCCCCGGCGCATCCGATCACGACGTCCGGCTGTTTCTCCCCGGCGATCTGGAGCTGTTTTTTGGCTTCGAGGCCGATAATAGTTTGATGGAGCAATACGTGGTTCAACACGCTGCCGAGCGA
This sequence comes from uncultured Pirellulales bacterium, assembly GCA_964475805.1. Lineage (GTDB taxonomy): Bacteria > Planctomycetota > Phycisphaerae > Sedimentisphaerales > Anaerobacaceae > JAFGTG01. Next base: position 6,322 of record CAYZAH010000039.1, read on the forward strand.
GTAGCGCGTTTTGCCCGATGAATCCGTCACCGCTTGCTCAATGGCTTCGCTGATGGCGATACCGAGGCTGCCCGGCGTGTCGGGCATTTTTTCGAGCACGGTTCTTCCTGCGTTCGTCTCCGTGCTCGGGCTGGCGACGCAATTGGCGCCCCAGACGCCCATCATCATCTTTCTGAACGGCTTTTGATCGAAGCTGATCCTGACCATGAAGACTTTGCATTCGAGTCCGATCAGGCTGCACGCAAAAGCCAGGGCGCTGCCCCATTGGCCGGCGCCGGTTTCCGTGGTGAGTCTCTCGATACCGAACTGCTTGTTGTACCAGGCCTGCGCAACGGCGGTATTCGGCTTGTGACTTCCCGGCGGACTGACGCTCTCGTCCTTGAAGTAAATGCGCGCGGGCGTGTCCAGGTGTCTTTCCAGATACACGGCTCGACGCAACGGGCTCGGCCGCCAACGGTAGAGGATATCCAGGATCGGCTCCGGAATGTCGATCCACCGATCAGTAGCCACTTCCTGCTCGATCAGATTCATGGGGAATACGGGAGCGAGCATATCGGGTGTGATGGGCTTGCCGTCCGGCCCGAGTGGGGGAAGTAGCGGCGTCGGAAGGTCTGCCGCCAAGTTGTACCACTGACGGGGAATGTCACTTTCGTTGAGCAGTATCTTTACTGGTGTCATTGGGGCGCTCCTAAATACAAAGCCAGGTTATCAGTTACCACGTCATGTACAGTCATTTCGCAGGTCCATGCAACCGACGGGATACTAATCCGTGAAGGCACACGGGTCAAGCATAATTCCTCAAAATCCGCCCTCGGATGCAGAAGATAAATTTTTCTTTAAGAACGAAAAAAGTTTGATTGCCCTGGCGTCACTCCCTAAAATGATGAAAAGCGTCAGGCGAACCACGAATCCGGATTGTCATGAAAGGGGGCAGAAGAATGGCAAAAAAGAAAGCGAAAAGCAAGACTATCAAGGGTGGATGGTCGAAGAGCGACGTCAGTTTGCTCAAGAAGCTCTTTCCGAACAATCCCACAGCGGAGATTGCAGCCAAACTCGGAAGGGCGACAGATGCGGTCAAGAAGAAAGCTTCCAGAATGGGACTTCGCAAATCGAAAAAGTACATGAAGTCCCTTGGTAGATCGTGAGCTTCGTCGCTTGTTCCGCAGAGCAGATGTGATAGCGACATCAGTGCCCCGTCCCTGCTAACGATCGCCGCGTCTCTGGGCTGGCCTCACGCCTTCAGGTGTGAAAAGTGTCTCTTTTCGGGCCGACGGGAAATGAGCGCCCGCGTCCCATTCTATCTCCAATTTTGCCCACGGCGCATTACACTGTAAATCCTTGACATTCGGCCCGCGTGGGACTATCCTTGGAGAGGTCTTTGTTTCTTACGTTGCGTTCTTCAAGGATTTGACGATCTTCTGTAGAATGGATGGTTTGGGAGGCTAATTTGAGAATACTTTCGGGTATACAGCCGTCGGGCAAGCTTCACATCGGCAATTTCTTCGGTGCCATGCGTCAGCACTTGCAGTTCCAGGCGGAGCATGAGTGTTTCTATTTCATCGCCGACTATCATGCCTTGACCAGCAATCCGGCGCCGGATGAAGTGGCCGGTCGCAGTCTCGACGTGGCTATGGATTACATCGCGCTGGGCCTCGATACGAACAAGACGGTTTTCTGGCGTCAATCGGACGTGCCCCAGGTGACAGAGCTGACCTGGCTGCTTTCCTGCGTGACACCGATGGGATTGTTGCAGCGATGCACCAGCTACAAAGACAAAGTGGCCCAGGGCCTCAGCCCCAACCACGGTTTGTTTGCTTACCCCGTGCTTCAGGCGGCGGACATTCTTCTTTACAACAGCGACCTTGTCCCCGTCGGCGCCGATCAGAAACAACACATCGAAGTCACGCGCGACATCGCCCTTCGATTCAACAACACCTACGGCGAAGTCTTCACGATCCCGCAGGATCACATCATCGAATCGGTAGCCGTCGTTCCGGGGGTCGACGGGCGAAAGATGAGCAAGAGCTACGGCAATACCATCGGGATATTCGAGCCTGAGTCGGATATTCGTAAGAAGATCATGCGCATTGTCACGGATTCGACGCCGGTCGAGGCCCCCAAGGACCCCGACAAGTGCAACGTCTTCGCTCTGTTGAAGCTGGTCGCGCCGAGCGAGGAGCTAAGCGAGTGGGACGACAAGTATCGTCGCGGCGGTTTGGGCTACGGCGAGGTGAAGAAGCGCCTTGCCGAGCTGATGATCGAGTACTTCAAGCCGTATCGCGAGAGGCGGGCCGAGCTTGAGAGCCACCTCGATGACGTTAAGAAAATGCTCGCCGATGGCGCCGACCGGGCGAGGGCCGTGGCCGGACCGACGCTGGAGAAGGCTCGCGAAGCCGTCGGATTGAGGAGGTGACGATGTCCGACTACCGCGTCAATCTTGACATCTTTGCAGGCCCGCTGGACCTGCTTCTTTATCTTGTCCGCAAGGAGGAAGTGGACATCTACGATATTCCCATCGCCAAGATCACCGATCAGTATATTGAATATATCGAGCTGCTCAAAAGTTTCGACATCGACCTGGCCGGTGACTTCCTCGTGATGGCGGCGACGCTAATGCAGATCAAGTCAGCCATGCTGCTTCCGAAGGCCGAGACCGGCGCGCTTCAGGACGACGACGTGACCGACCCGCGCACGGAACTGGTCCGCCAGCTCCTCGAATACAAGAAGTACAAAGATGCTGCTAATTTGCTGGACGCCGCGGCGGGCGAGCAGCGAGAGCGCTACCCGCGCCCCAACACGATCGTCGAGCGCTTGAAGCCGAACGCTGAGCCGGAACTGGACATCGAGCAGGTAAGCATTTGGGACTTGCTCGAAGCCTTTGACCTGATCTGCAAGTCCATCGGAACCGTCCCTCCCCTGGACCACATTAAAGACGACACGCCCATTGACCTGTATCAGATCGAGATACTGCACCGTCTTCAGACCGAAGGTCCGGTGATATTCGAGCGCATCTTCGAGTCCAGAAGCTCTCGCCTGGTCATGGTCGGCCTGTTTCTGGCCTTGTTGGAACTGGTTCGCGAAAAACTGGTTTGGGCCGAGCAGGCGGCAAACGGCGCCATATTCCTGCGCGCCCTCACGGAAGAGCCGGCTGAAGAAGCTGTGCGGAAGATTGTCCTCGCCGATGTTGCCGAAAGCCAGTCCGCGGAGGATCAGCCGCAGGAATCGCCGCCTATTCCAATTACTGAGTTGCCCGCGAAAGAAAGAACAGTCGTTTCATCGGAAACGAAGGAGCAATCCGCAATACCCATCGTCGAGCTGCCGTCGGACAAGGCATCGACGAGTCCGTCCCAGGACGTACAAGCCGAGCCCGCTCGGGACCACGAGCGCCAGGCAACAAGTTAACCACTGCATATCAGGCAATCGGCGCAGGGCAATTGCTTCTAAATTCAAATCGCCGTTTTCGTTCCCCTAAATGAGGATCGGTTTGTGGCTCAGGTTTTGGAGCAATATGGTCGACCTTCGTTTTTGGATCAAAAACGGCAACCACTCAATTTAGATGCATACGCTCTGGCAATCGGGCGATTTTGCTTGACCTATCTTGGGGTTTCGTCGTATACTATAAGTGTTGCGGGTGCAGATCGACGGTTTCGCCAGAGCGCCAGCCGCGGTAAGGCGCCAAAAGGCATACCGCAACAGGGAGGCAGGCCCAAAAACCGATTCTATCAATCGCCTGTGCCTCCCTTTTTTTGTAGGTTCTGCGCGCCCGAGTATTTCCAAAAGAGCAAAGACTGCGCTTCAATTTCTCAGAACTCTCCCGTACAATTAGAGTAAGTCTTAACAGATGCTCTTTTAAGGAGATTGACTATGCGAGTGATGGAGCTTCTGGACAAATCAGGCGTGGCTTACAAGGTAAGCGAGCACGCACCCACTTTCACGGCGCAGGAGATGGCGCAGGTCGAGCATGAGCCGGGCAGGTACGTCGCCACGCCGGTGATTATCAACGCCGATGGGAAGCGCATAATGTGCGTGCTTTCCGCGTGCTACAAAATCGACCTCGGCGCGTTGAAGGATCAGCTTGGCGCCCGGTTCGTCGAGCTGGCCGACGAGAAGGAAATCGGAGAGATTTTCGCCGATTGCGACCTCGGAGCCGAGCCGCCTTTCGGCAGCCTGTACGATCTGCCGACTATCATGGACAAGGCCCTCGAAGCGGACGACCACATCACCTTCCAGGCCGGAACGCACGAGAAAGCCGTTCGGATCAGCATGGACGACTACCGAAAGCTGGTCCAGCCCAAGGTGCTCGAGTTCAGCTATCACATGACCTCGTGACGTGCGCAGAATCCCGTGGCGAGGGCGTCCCGCCCTTGTAAGAGAGCACGTGTGGTAACAAGGTGACCACGGCTTCAGCAGTTTTGCCTGCCGTTATTCGGCTTGCTCAATCCTACCCTAAGCGTTACAAACTTGGATGAGATTCATACGGGCTTTGTTTGCGCGCGGATGACCATTACGGAGTTTGTGGCGTCCGCTCGCAGCACGCCGACTCGACGCGCCACTGGCGACCTCGGCGAGTGCAAATTGCCGGTTCACCGTCTGTTTTGCTGTAATGGGATTTTTCGAGATTTTTCCTGGTATTGGCGACGGATTTGCCGGCCGGGGCGAGAAATGACTATAGAGGCGTGAGCGACCATAGCATGGTAGATCCGAGCCATCGGCAAATGAGTGGAGATTCCGACTTGTCGGGCGAGTCCGAGACGTTTGTGATATGCGCCGCGCAGAATGGCAGCGAGCGGGCATGGCGTCAGTTATTCGAGGGGCACTTCGACGCGGTGTATCAGCTTTGCGTCGCGCTCGCGGGCGGCCGGCATGACCTGGCCGAGGAAGTCACTCAGCAGGTCTTCGTCGTTGCGGCTCGGCGGATTCGTCGTTTCGACCCCAGCCGGGCAACCTTTCGGGCGTGGCTGTTAGGGATCGTGAAGAACCGCAATATGGCGATTCGGGCCAGCGAGCAACGGCGCAAGCGGCATGAGGAGTCTTCTGCGAATGAAAGCTCTGAAACGGTCGCCCGCGAGGAACCTGATTTGCGAGTGCACGAGACGCTCGCCCGGCTGCCCGCGCACTATCGCCTCGTGCTTGAAGCGAAATACCTTCGTGGGCTGACCATGAATGAGATTGCCGCAGACAGCGGTGCGAGCATCGAAGCGATTGAATCGCTGCTCCGCCGGGCCCGGGCCGGCTTTGCCCGTGTGTATGAACAGATACCGACTTTGGACTGATGCATTCTATGAGGTGACAACATGAAAGACGGGGACATAGATACACGTTTGAGGCAACATTTGTCGGGCGATCAGCCGCGAGAAGCGTTCAAACAGGAGACGCTCCGCGACTCGACGGCCGAGTTCGTTCGCGTTCAGCGGCGACGTTCCGCCTTGCGGAGGGCGGAACTTTCCGCCGCCGCTGTCCTGATCGCCGGTATCGCATTTCTTGGCGGTCGCCTGTCGGCGCCACCTACCTCGCCCAGGAGCGTGGACGTCACGCCGCAGGCGGTCGCCGAGTCGGATAGCGTAGCCGTGCCGAGTGACCTCGTCGCCTGGCTGGACGCGGCCCGCCTCTTCCGACAGCTAGGGATGCAAGACCGCATGGCGCGTGCCGTCGAGCGCGCGGGCGAACTGTTACCCTCTGACACGGTCATCGCAGGCGGTCAGACGGAACAGGTATTTGCCGCCGACGGGTCTGTAGATAATCAGGAGCCGATAACCGTGCAGGGCCCGCACATCTCGGCTAAGCGTGCAAATCAAATCCTCGCACAAGTTTTTGGAGATTGAAAAATGAGAACCAAACAAATCAAGAAGTTGCTATACGCGCTTTGCCTGGGTCTGCCGATGATCTTGACGGCAGCCGCGACGGCCCAGACCGAAACGCCGAGCGTTCTGGATCGCGTGGAAAACGTGGACGACTCGGAACTGGCTGAGTTGATTCGCGTCGCCATTGAGAACCATAAGGATATCGACCAGAAAGAGACTCTGGAAATCATCCACAAGGTCACACTCAGCTACGTGCAAATCAAGCTGCTTGACCAGCAGATTGCAGAAGTTTCCCGTAAGATCACGGCGGAAACGGGACCCGCCGAAATGCGCTATGAGCTGCTGATGGCCAAGACTGAACTTGAATCCAAGGTGATGACCGAACTGGCGAATCTCAGGGAGATTATGGGCGTTATCCCCAAGCATGCTTTTGAGAAACAGCCGATAAAGACCCTCGCCGCGCGGGTATCTCTCCAAATAATCGATGAGCGCGTATATGAGCTCGTCGACCTGGAACCTTCTCACGAAGATTGGAGCCGTCGACGCTGGCAATTAGCCGGTTGGCTATCCGAGAAAGAGACATTGGAACACGTCCGGACGAAGCTAAAGGACAGCAATAGCCTGCCGATACGATTTGACATCTACTACAATACGGACACAAAAAACGCATCTGACGACCTGCGCGACAAGATCATCTCGATAGCGAGAGAGACCCATTCCCAAATGGATACGGAAGTGCGTTTGAAGCAGATTGATTTCGCAGGTTCCGGCACATCCTCGTTTTTCCTTAGACAGGGTAAAATCACCACGTTCTATCCACGTGTTGTGAAGCGACCTGACGGAGGGCCCAAACCTCTTTCTTCGGGCCTGGTCAATCCGAACGATCTCGAGCAGCATATCCTGTGGCGTCTCCTGTATCCGGGGGATGTTCCGCTGACGTTCCGAATCGAGTACGACCAAGCCAGCGCCTTATTGGCCAAGCTTGTCGCCGATACGGCCAGGCAAGTTGTCAAACGCCTTGGTATTACCGAACTGATCGGTATAGACTCCATCCTGGTCGAACCCGTTCCCGAAAGGGTCTTTTGGGGTCGATGGCGCGGCACCGCCAGAGCTGATGTCCAAACCATTGATGTCCAGCCCAATGGGATATGTCAGGTCATGATGGGTGACAGATTGGGGCGGAAGCTCAACCCGGGAGCGATCAAGGCCGGGGCGAGCGTAAAGGGCACGTGGTTACTGACCACTAAGGAAATTATCATAGACATCACTGATCAAAGCCCATATGGCCCCGACTTTGTTTATCGGGGATCTCTCGACCAAGAAAGTCATCTCATCTTAGAAAGCGAA
>CAYZAH010000040.1:0-13369 GCA_964475805.1 uncultured Pirellulales bacterium
ATCGGGGTTCGCGTTGTTGATCTCATCGACGCGCCAGTAGTACGTCGTGGCCCAGGCGAGCTTGCCCGGATCATAGCTTTCGTCACCCACGGCCTTGGTCGCCTTGAACTCGGGTGAGCTCTTCGTAGCGTTCGCTACGGCGTCCGCATCCGTGCCGAAGTATATCTCGTGCGAAGCGGCGGACTCACCCGCCGTCCACTTCAGAATCGGCATCAAGCTCGCACCGGTCGCCCCGCTGGCCGGGTAGGGACTGGCCGCCTTGACGGGCAGTGACAACGCCGCCTGCGGGATAAGCTGCTTGGGCGTGTGCGGACTCGACCAGCGCAATTCCGCCACGGCGCCGCCGCCGTTCTCGTAGTATTCCATCTTCAGGCTGTATGTATTGCCCGCAACAAGGTCGATCTTTCCACTGTGCTCGGTCGCACCCTGATCGATCCAGGAGTCCACAAGCTGCACGCCGTTGATCCACAATCGCGCGCCGTCGTCGCTCGTTGTGTAGAAGGTATAGGTCTCGGTAAAGGGGGCTTCCACTTCACCCGTCCAACGAGCGGAAAATTGATCCACGGGAACCGCCGGGTCCGGACTGCCCGGATCGCCCCAGTTGAAGTTGATTTGCGGATCCACGCGGGTCAGCACGAGACTCTCGAAGTTCATGCCTTGATAATAATCGCCTCGCACGCCGCCGCCTTCGCCGGCGGTGGTGAAGCTCCAGACGTCGCCCGTGTGAGTGGCGAGGGCGTCGAACTCATCGACGCGCCAGTAATACGTCTTGTCCGGCTCAAGGGGTCCGGGCTTGTACGTTGCCAGGGCGCCGGGAGCGCCGCCGGTGGCATTGCTGACCGTGTCGAGGTCGTCGCCGAAGTAGACGGTGTGCAGCTTGGCGCCGAATCCGGGCGTCCAACTGAGCGTCAGGTCCGCACCGTCAATGAACTTGCTTCCGTCGGCCGGAGCGGGATCGTAGGCCTTTTTCGGAGGAACCATGAAGCTCCAGACCGGCCCTGCCCACGGACTGTTCGGGTCGTCAGTGTTGACTTCGTCGATTCGCCAGTAGTAGGTCGTGCCGGGAACGAGGCCGTCCGGATAAGCGAATCCTGGAAAACCGGCGACGTAGTACGTGGTCGTCTGGTTGCCTCTGAAAGCGTCCGCGGCGCCTTCGTTCACGTCGTCGAAACTGTCACTCAGATACACGTCGTGCGAGACGGCGAAATCGCCCGCCCTCCACGAAAGCGTGACCCACGTGTCCGCGTGGAGCGCACCGTTGGCGGGATCGGGGCTGGAGGCGAACGGATACTCGGCTCCGCCGCCCATCATGACGCCGTTGATCTCGGTCTCGGCCAGCGCCCTGCTGTAGAGACGAAGGTCATCCATCACGCCGTTGAAATTGTACGCGCCGGTGTTGAAAGGTTCGCAACCGACATAGAAGTTGCCCGGCGAGGCGCCGAGTTGTTCGGTTGTGGCTAATTCCCTGTCCAGGACTCCATTCACGTACGTTCTGATGTAGCCGCCTTCGAGAGAATACTCGCCGACCACGTGATACCATTCTCCCGCCTGCATCGTTGTTCCGCCGGCAACGTTCCTGTTGAGCACGGCCCCGTTCGCGGCTGTTCGGATCTCGAATTCGATGACGTCGGTGTTGTACATGCTCATTTTGTAGCCGCCGTTGGCATTGTCCTGGTTGCCTCCGATCTTCTGATCGATCCCGACGGCGTTGAGTTTGATCCAGGCGGTCATCGTCACAGCCTCGGAAAGCGCCAGGCTGGGGTCGTTGCCGCAATCGAGAATATCGCCGGAGCCGTCGAATTCCAGGGCGCCGCCGAATTTCCCGTTCACCCATTGCGGGTCGCCGTTGAAAACGCCGTCGTTGCCGTGACCGCTGGAGTCGTAGGCAACCGTTCCGGAGCCTTCGTCAAATCTCCAATGACCGACGAGGTCCGGGTCGGCGGCTTTCAGCGAGCCCGTCAGGAACAGGCTCAGGGCCGCGACAAAAAGGGTTAGACGAATGAATCTTCCACACATGGTCGTACTCCTCAAACACAGTTCACAAAAAAATGCCCCGCAACGATCGAGGGCATTGGGTATTTCACCTTTGTCCGTCCGGCGGGCCGCCAAGATTGCCTCCGTCCCCTACAGGCCCAAGTGAGCCGCCGGCGGCACGGCAAAGGTCTTAGCTTCGAACCGTGCAAGTCCGGCGATCTTATATCTCTATTCATACAGATTTGGGGCGGTAAGGTCAAGAGAAAAAGGGATTTCGCCAGGGAGAACACGCACGTCGGCCGTCCTTCCTCCGGCCGCGAATCCCCAGGCGGCACGCGGTGGCCGCAGAAGAGCCGTGGCACCGAGGCTATCGTTCATTCTTTGTGGATTCGAATATCTTCACCCTGTTTTTGCCGGCCTGCTTAGCGGCGTAGAGCGCCTGATCGGACCGGCTCGTGATGTCTTCAGGCGTGCTTTCCGCATCGTACTGGCCAAGGCCGACACTGACCGACAGCGGTATTTCCTCCTTGTTCCACGTGGTCGGTGAGCTCGCTACGGCATTGACCATGCGCTGGGCGACCACCGTGGCTTCCTGGAGCGACGTATTGAGCAGGATGACGGCGAACTCGTCCCCTCCATATCGCGCCGCCGTGTCGATCTGGCGGACGCAGCCTTTGATTCTCCGGCTGATTTCCCGAATAGCCTTGTCACCGGCCCGGTGGCCGTACACGTCGTTGATCCTTTTGAGATTGTCCACGTCCACCATGATTAGCGATATTCGTCCGCCGTATCGCTTCAAACGCCACAATTCTTTTTCCAGGATTTCGTAGAACGTCTTGTGGTTCACGAGACCGGTCAAGCCGTCCGTCGTGGCCTGGCGCTGGATCTTCTCGAACAGCTTCACGTTGCCAATCGAGGCGCCGATCAACTGGCTGAACAGTTCTATGAGCGCGATGTCACCGGAATCGAATCGTGTGCCATTCAGCTTGTCGGCCAGATTGAGCACCCCGACCACCCGGTCCTGACAGACCAGCGGGACGATGGCGCAGTTGTTTGTCTTGTAGTTTTCCGCAAAGGCCCGTTGTGACTTTCGAATCACGGGCTTGCGGTGCGTGTCTATGTCCCCCACCAGGATCAGCTCCTTGCTTCGCGCCGCCATGACCATCAAGGGCGTCGGCGTCTGGTTGAGGGAGACGATCTTATTGATAAGAAAAGGGTGATTATGCTTGTAGAGGTGAAGCATATTGTTCGTCTCATCGAGGATATACAGTGAGGCGAACTGCACGCGAACCAACTGGGGGATACTCTTAATACAGACGTCGGCGATCCGGTCGATATCCAGACAGTTAATCTGGCGGGCGAGCGGAGTTATCCGTTCGAGTAAAGAGATACTGCTATCATATCCGTGCCGGTCTTCTACTGGATCTGTTTCGGTTCTGTTCATCATTCGAGTCCGATACAATCCTGTCCCATTCACATGGTTCTCAGTCAGCTACCCCATTTTTCTCCTGTATCTCTATCGGATATTTCGACGGGTATGTTCTGCAAAAAGCCCAAACCAAGTTCACCTTCGGCAAACAGATTCACTGCTCCGGCGCGGTCTTGCCCCCGTGTCAAGACGCTGCCCTCCCTCTGCTGTCGGCGTCCGGGAGAGGCTGATAGCAGGGTGTGCGACTCGTGCCTGAAGCATGAATTACACCCGGAGAAGTGATTGAGTTGCGCCGGACGCCAACCGAATCTGTATGTGCAAAGCGAGGTCTTTTCGTCCGAGAGAAAGCTAAGAATCGAGTGAAACAGGACTTACATTCGATCTCGCCGCGTCCTATAACAGAAAATGCGAAGGCATCAAAATTTTTCGTCAAAAAACCATGAAAACAGTTGACGGTGGCAAGAATGCCTTTTACATTTTGTAAAATGTAAAATACGTTTTGGTTAGATACCGCGGCTTGGCCGCGATTGTGTTTTGGCGCATGTAAGTTCAGATAGGTTGGAGATAGGCGTGCTTTGGGAGCGAATTTTTGTTTTTCACAAACGAGTGGCAAAGTGCGCAGTGACTTCCGGGGGCAATCTGAGCCATCGATCTCCTGGCGCCATGAATCAGTTGTGAGAAGGGCTCAATAATGCAGTCGAGCATGAGGAACGACACACTGCAAATACCCGCCAAGCTGTATCGGATTGGCGAGTTGGTTGATTATACCCCCTTCTCACGACAGACGATTCACAACTACACGATTATGGGGCTCATCCGTGAAACGAAATGGACCGAGGGAGGACACCGACTTTACGACGAGACCGTGTTCGAGAGATTGTCTGAGATCATCCGGCTGAGAAAGACAAAGACTCTGGCGGAGATCATTGAAATCTTTCGCACCAAAGAAGGTCTGAGTCCGACATCCGGCGAGTTGCCTCGTGCAGCGACGGGTTGATGGCCGGCAAGGAAGCATGGCTGGGAATATTCTGAAGGACCGCGTATGAATCTGTCAGCATTGTTTACGGACAACGTCACCGAGATACTGATTAGGATCATCAAATTTACTCAGACTCGGCACAAGGTCCTTGTCCAGAACATCATCAATATGCGCGATCCCGGCTTTGTCCCAAAGGAGCTGGAGGTGAACGAGTTCTCGAACGTGTTGAGTCATGCAGTTGACGAGCACGTTCTCAATCAGCGCCTCGTTCTGCATGATACCGAGAATATTAAATTCAACGGTGCAGGTCGGCTGGAAGTTCAGCCCGTTGTTGATGAAATCAGCAAGAAGCTCTTTGAGGAGGATCGCGGACAGTACGTTGAGCAACAAATGAACAAGCTTTGGGAGAACTCGCTGAACCAAAGGCTTGCAGCCGAGCTGCTCCGACAAAAGCAAGGGGCGATTCCTTTCGATTGGTGAAAGCCTGTTATCTGTTGCCTGACGGGATATCAAATGAGATGGGTGAGCGTGTATCGTAGTGGTTTTTGATCTGTTGGAGTCATAGAACCTGGGTTCCACCAAGTCGGGTCGCTTTTCATGGAGGAAAGCTTGTGAAAACCGAGCAAGGACTCGCGATTGACGAAATCTGGGAGCAGTTCCATAAAAGTCGCGAAGAGCATTTTCGCAACCTGCTCATGGAGCATTACAGGCATTTGGTAAGGTATTGCGCCGAACGTCTGCACAGCAAGCTGCCGGACAAGGTCGAACTGGACGATCTCGTCAGCGCAGGCATCTTCGGGTTGATGGATGCGATCGATAAGTTCGATCCCGAGATCGGGGTGAAGTTCGAGACCTATTGCTCGCCTCGCATCAGAGGCTCCATTCTCGACGAACTGCGGAGCATGGATTGGGTGCCGCGGTTGGTCCGTGCCCGCGCGCACCAGTTGGGCAAGGCCATGCACTCTCTTGAGACCCATCTCGGACGCAAACCAACCGAGAAGGAGATCGCCAAAGAGCTGGATATGGATATGGAGGAGTTCGAGCGGCTCCAGAGGGACGCGAACGCCGCCAGTCTCGTTTCGCTGAGCACGAAATACAGCGACGGCGAGGGCGAAAAGGACATTCGCGAAATCGATATCATCAAGGACGAAAGAAGCAAGAACCCGGTCATTGAGGCCCAGAAGCGAGACCTCAAGAACCTACTGACAAAAGGACTCACGCGGGCGGAGCGGCTAATCATTGTGCTGTACTACTACGAGGAGATGACGATGAAGGAGATCGGCGCGACGCTCGATCTATCCGAATCCCGCGTTTCCCAGATGCACTCGTCCATCATCGCCCGCTTGAAGGCCCAGATGAACACGCGAAAGAAGGAATTCTCCGTGAGTCGGTCCTGATCGTGTGGAATCAGATCACGTTTTTTTCGCGAAAGCCTTGAAGAACGTGTAGCAGAACACGCCGTCTTGCTCCGTTGCTCTGTACAGGTCTCTGATACCCTGATCGAACGTGGCCGGATCGATGATGCCGGCTTCGATGGCGGATTCGCGGATGCCCTCGATCATGGCTGTGAAGGTTTTCTTTGTGAAGCCTTCGACAAACTCCGGCCTACTCGAATCGACGTAGACCATTCGAGGCGACACGCGGACCGAGTCCAGTCCCGCCTGACGCAAAAGCGGATAAAGCTCTCTGCCTATGTTGGCATTGCCGCCGGCCCGCTTTTGCAGCTCGACCTGAGCTTGAATAGCCTCTTTTGCTGGTTTGCTGTCCGGATGGAAATAGGTTGAACCGTGATCGCCTTCTATGACCGTCATCGTCCCGCCGGTTTTCAACAGGTCCTTCAATATGGCCAGTGCCTCGACAGGCTGGGAGAGATGCTCCAGGACAAAACAAACGAAGACGTGGTCGAAGGATTCGGACTCGAAGGGTAAGTGAAAGATGTCCGCCTGTTGAAATTGAACGTTTGTGATGCCCGCGGCTTCGACGCTGCGTTTCGCTTCGGCCAGTGAGGCCTCGGATACGTCGATGGACGTGATCAAGGCGTGCGGACTGTTCTCGGCGAGTGTGACAGTCTGAGCGCCGACGCCGCAACCGGCTTCCAGCACGCGGCTTCCGGCGGGATAGGAAGTGTCATGGTGGAGCAACTCAACCAAGGTGGACGCCTGGTCGTGCAAACGCACGTTTTCCCGTCGTTCATAGCCGTGCACGTATCCGTCGCTCATAGTTTCTCTTTCCTTGCGAATCAGAAAGTCCGGGCGTTAAAGGCACCCAAACCCTACACCTTTTCGATGTGATTTTCAAGAATGACCAGTGCACAGGAATGATTGGTTTTGCGGATGGATGGAAGAAGAGTGGCAGCCTCGAGCGCGGTCCCTCAGGAGCATCTTGATCGCTCCGATATGGTCTTCACCTACCATCCCCGTTCCTTCGTGATAAGGCTGCCACCCATTTACTATTTGTAGTGACGTCGTAAAGTGTCTGTCTGACGTGTTCTTGTGGGCACGCTAACGGCATGCATTGGTAAGAACTCAATTTCTCCACATCAGGCCCAGGGCGACAGCGTCCGCCGCGGCGGTACGCTGATACTCAATGTTGAAAGCGCAATTGTCGGTCAGTTCAAGCTGTGCTCCGGCGTAGGCGCCGAAGACGGAATCCTCCTCGATGTCCCAGGAGTAGTGCGAAGTCAGCAAACCGCCTGTGGCAGTGTCCACCTCGTGGATTGTATCGTCCAGATTGCCCGAGACGAAGTGTAGAAACGGACCGCCGTAGATCGAGAATCGTTCGGCCCATGAGTAGCTGGCGCCCACTGCCGCCTGGACTTGCGTTAGATCAATCTCGACACGGTCGGCTGCGAACCAGTGCGGGGCGCATAGTGTGCCGTTATACTCGGCCCAGCTTCCTTGAATCAGCCCGCCGATCCGCAGGGCGCCGTCTTCGTAGAAGGTCGCTTTGAGGCCCCCGCCCACCGCAAAATCCGTGCTGCCGTCGAAATCTTCACCGTCTTCCCAAATGGAATCACCAAACCGCCCTTGCGTACCGCCCACGCGAAGAAAAGCCTCCAGGTTATCTGATGCGCCGAACCCGATGTTGGCATACGTTCTATACGCTTTGAAGTCCTTGAGTGTGAAAGGAACGGCTTCGCCCGCGTCCAGCGGCACGCCGTCGAGCAGCTCGATCCACGTCCCTTCAGTCAATTTGAGGTCCATCTTGCTATCGGAGTAGTCCACTCCTATCTTGATCTGACCCTGGCTTAGTCCGGCTACCGGAGGTCCCATCGGATCGAGAGCCGCGGCCGGCGAGGTCAACAGTCCGACCACAATCAATGTAAAACTCACCAGCCCGGTCTTTTGAATTCTTGTGAAGTACGTTGGCAGTCCCATCATCAATCTCCTTTCTCTCTCGGTCAAGCCGCAAGGCTACACGTTCATCGATCTACTCTGAGGTCATGTCACCGGTGGGTTGGCCACTCCACTTCCCGGTCTCTATTGAATAAAGGCACTCGGTTGTGAATTGGTAACACGTTCTTCAGAAATGAATCGACGGCGCAGACGTAAATCTCTCGCCGAGCGAAGGTCTTGTTTAGCGCAGTAGAGGTCGCGCAGAATGGGTCCCCTACCGATTGTCTCAGGAGGAGAGCGGGCTTACTCGGCCTATAGTCTGAACATTACGCCCGCACCGATACCGTAAGCATTGCTTGTCTGCTGATACTCAAGGGTGACAGCGCAGTCTCGTTTGAGCTTGTATTGGGCGCCGAAATAGGCGCCGTAGGTAATGTCGTCCTGAATGTCCCAGTTGAGCTGCAAGGTGATAAAGTCTCCAAACTGATCCAAACTGAGGACGTAATCCAAATCGCCGTAAATCACGTGAGCGAAGGGACCGCCGTAAATGGAAAAGCGGTCTGAGAACATGTAGGTCGCGCCGACGGCGGCTTGAACTTCCAACATCTTGATCTCAAGGAAATGAGGGCCGCTCCATTGGGAGGCCTCCACTTTGCCGTCGAACTCAGAGTAATTCGCCTGGATTAGTCCGCCGATCTTCAGGGCAAGCTCCTCGTAGAAGGTCGCCCGGAGGCCGGCTCCGACGGCCAGCTCCAGCCCGCTGTCGAATTCCTCTCCCTGAGACTCTAACTCATCGCCAAGCTTAGCGGTCGCCCCGCCCAATCGCACAAAGGCCTCCCAGTTATAGACCGGGCTAAACGCGACAGTCGCATAGCCCCGATACATTTCGAGGTCGTTGAGCGTGTCCAGTTTCACGGGTGCGGCGTACGCGACAACTCCGTTAACGTATTCAGTCAAACTGCCGATATCTGTCTCCAAATCCTGACTGCTGAAGGAAACGTCAATACCTCCCTTGTATTCTCCCTTTCGCAGATCGCTGCAGGGAGGTCCCAATGGGTCCAGGGCAAAGACGGGTGAACTGACGAAGATGATTATCATCAATGCCAGGCCAAAAGAACACGTTCTTCGGAGGGTTTTTGACGTTCCACGTGTAGTTTCTCTTTTCATCACAATATCCTCTTCTCTCACGACTTTCAATATTGGACTGTGATAGCCCGAAACCACCGGGTCGTTCTTGAGCTATCGCTGTCCGCCCTCCCTGAATTGCACCTTTTCGTCGGTAAGGAAACCAACTCCCGTATGTATTATAGCATATTTTGCCTGGAATTAGCAGTCTATTCTCCAAGTTCCACGATGTTCCGATCACAGTCTCCCCGTCTGGCAAACGCGTTAAACGAATTCCTTGGGTTTCTGCACGTACTTTTCGCTGTTCTAAAGCGTCGAAGCTGGAGAATATCGGATGTTATGGTTGGGGGCTTACGCCGTCGGCGCCTTGCAAGCATGCGATCTTATTGAAAAAACACCGAAAAAAAATCGACCCATCGCCGGTCCGAATATCCTCGTTTCTACAGATATTGCAGCGGCTTACCCTATCTGATATATATGACAAAACGCGCGAGGCGTTGGGAGATACCGTCCCTGTGCCGCCATGGGGACTTAGATGGAACGATTGCGTTGGAGCGCAATCCAGAAAGGGGTGGAACATGGACGTTGAGTCGCTGATCCAGAGCGCATCCGAATGGCTCATCAAGGACGGCCTGCGCATCGCCCTGATTCTGATTGCGATGTTTGTGCTGATCAAGGTCGGCCAGATGGCCACCTTGCGGTTCTTCAGGGGATTCAGAAAAGGACGCAGAGAAGCGGACGATGAATTCAGAAAGAAGGCGGATACCCTTGCCTCTGCGGTGGCCAGCGTTCTGACGATTATAATTATTATCGTCGCGGTCATCACCATCATGGGGCAGTTGGATATCCCCATCAGTCCCATTCTCGCCTCGGCGGGCATTGTGGGCGTGGCCATCGGCTTCGGAGCGCAGCACTTCTTCCGGGATATCATCAGCGGTTTTTTCATACTGCTCGATGACCAGATCCGCGCAGGCGACGTGGTCGAGATCGCCGGCAAAGGCGGACTCGTCGAAAGGATAACCCTGCGCATGACTGTCCTGCGGGACTTGGCGGGTAACGTCCACTACGTGCGCAACGGCGAGATCACCGTCGTCACCAACATGACCAAAGGATACTCGCGCTACGTGTTCAACGTCGGCGTCGCCTATCGTGAAGACGTTGACGAGGTCATCAAAGTTATCCAGCAGATCGATGAGGGCATGCGAAACGATCCTCAATTCAAGGACGATATCCTCGAACCTATCGAGATTCTGGGCCTGGACCAATTCGCCGATTCGGCGATCATCATCAAGGCCCGGACCAAGACAAAGCCGATCAAGCAGTGGGCCGTCGGCCGGGAGTTCAACAAGCGTTTGAAGAAACAGTTCGATGAGAAGAACATTGAAATCCCCTTCCCGCACGTCACGCTCTACATGGGCCAGGACAAGGAGGGCCAGTCGCCGCCACTCAATGTAAACGTGAAACAAGGTTAGGAGCGATCAGATCAGAATGCGAGCAAGGAAAAGCAGACGCGCCCGCCAGCCCGTGAAGAAAGCCGGGCTGCCGCCGGGGACATTGGTCTACACGGGTGAAAAGCAGCTCGAATCCGTCCGAATCACCGTGATCGACTACGATGAAAAGTGCTTCCAGGAAAAGCGGGCGGATCGCGTCGAGGACTGCTTTCAGTTCAAGTCAACACCGACGATCACGTGGATCAACATCGATGGGCTGCACGACGTGAAGGTCGTCGAAGACCTCGGCGCGCACTACGACCTTCACCCTCTGACGCTGGAGGACATCCTGCACACGGGCCAGCGGCCGAAGTTCGAGGACCTGGACAGTTACTTATTCGCCGTCCTCCTGATGCTGCGTTTCGACGATGAGAGCCAGACGGTCGTGTCCGAGCAGGTCAGCGTGGTGTTGGGATCAAATTTCGTCATCTCTTTCCAGGAAAACGTCGGCGACGTCTTTGAGCAGATCCGTGACCGGCTCCGCAATGCCAAAGGCCGCATCCGGAAAATGGGTGCGGACTACCTGATGTACACCCTGCTGGACGCCGTCGTGGACAACTACTTCGGCATCCTCGAGAAATTCGGAGAGCGAATTGAAGTCCTGGAGGAGGAGCTCATCGGCGATCCGTCTGAATCGATCCTGCAGAAGATACACGATCTCAAGCAGGAAATGATCTTCCTGAGAAGGTCCGTGTGGCCCTTGAGAGAACTAATCGGCGGCCTGGAGCGCAGCGAATCAAAGCTCATCGAGGACTCGACCGACGTGTATCTCAGGGACGTGTACGATCATACCATACAGGTGATCGACACGGTCGAGAGTTTCAGAGACACGGTGGCCGGCATGTTGGATATTTATTTGTCCAGCCTGAGCAACCGGATGAACGCCGTGATGAAGGTCCTGACGATCATCGCCACGATCTTTATCCCGCTGACTTTCATCGCGGGTGTCTACGGTATGAATTTCGTGAACATG
Source organism: uncultured Pirellulales bacterium (assembly GCA_964475805.1). Lineage (GTDB taxonomy): Bacteria > Planctomycetota > Phycisphaerae > Sedimentisphaerales > Anaerobacaceae > JAFGTG01. The sequence continues at coordinate 11,306 of CAYZAH010000040.1, forward strand.
CCCGAGTTGAAATGGCGATGGGGCTATCCGGCCGTCTGGGTGGTCATGCTCACGGTGGCCGGATTGATGGTCCTGTATTTCAAGAGAAAGAAATGGTTGTGAGGAATTGTTTCAAGGTATAGGCTATGGGTACCGCACTTTTTATCGTCGTACTGGTCGCGTCGTTCATCATCGTCAGGATCGGGGCTATCGCGTTTCAGCTTACGGGGCTCGAATGGTCGCTGGCGAAATTTCAGTCGTTGTCATGCTTTAGTGGGACGGGTTTCACCACCAAGGAAGCCGAGCTCATTACCGGCGACCCGCGCCGGCGGAAGATCGCGTCGATACTCATGGTGTTGGGCAACGCCGGACTGGTGACTCTGATCGCCACGGGCGCCAGCGCCCTCAATCCCAAGCAATTTCTAATTACGAGACTCTCGGAATCGCTCTTGCCTTTGCCCATTGCCCCCTATTTGGTGATTTGGGTGAACGTCAGTGTCATTATCATCGCGGTATATGTGACCTACCGGATATTCAAGAACGAAAAGTTCATGATGAAGCTGACGCGCTATCTGAGAAAAAAGATCCACAAACGTGCATTTTTTCAACGCGTGTCGTTCGAGGAGCTGTTGCTCTTAGCCGGTGGTTACGGCATTTCGAGGATCGAGGTTAAGGAAAGCAGTCCGCTGACGGATAAATCCCTCCTCGAATCCGAGTTGCGGAAACACGACATTACCGTCCTTGCAATTGTTCGGGATCATGTTACGATGCCTAATCCGTCGGCTCAGGCGACGATACACAGAGGCGACGAGCTGATTGTGTTCGGCAAGCTCGAGAACATCCGCAGCAAAATTTATGCTGACTGACGAGCCGTTTCGGAGTGAAAAGGGTTTAGATGCCGGATTCTGCTTATTATGCCTGGTTTGTACTGCCGCTCTTGATCTTTCTGGCGCGCGTCATGGACGTGACCATGGGGACGGTCCGGGTCATCTTCGTCTCGCGCGGGATGAAATATCTTGCCCCGGTGATGGGATTCTTCGAGGTCCTGATCTGGCTCCTCGCCATCGGGCAGATCATGAAGAATCTGTCCAATCCGATGTGCTACGTCGCGTACGCCGGGGGCTTCGCGATGGGCAACTACGTCGGCATCTCGATCGCCGAGAAGCTGAGCCTCGGCGTCGTTCAAGTCCGCGTCGTCACGGCGCAGGACGCCATGCCCCTTGTCAAGCGGCTCAAAGAGCGGAATTATGGTGTGACGTGTGTTGACGGCCACGGAGGCAACGGCGAGGTCAAGGTGGTCTTTACCGTCGTTCAGCGGCGGGAGGCGCGCAAGGTCGTCGAGCTGATCAAGACGTTTAATCCGCAGGCCTTCTATTCCATCGAGGAGGTGGGCTTCGTGGAAAAAGGCGTCTTCCCCCTGCGCGAGTCATGGCGCAGCTCGCGCCTCCTGAAAATCTTCAAGCCCTTCCGAAAAGGCAAATAGCCCTCGATAACCGCGGATGTCGCGGATTACGCAGACTCTCTTCCTTCAACATTCGACATTCGGTTTTTGATATTTAAATGCCAAATACCATATACCAACGACTAACGACTAATTCTCACCGCGAAGCCGCGAAAAACCACGAAGGAGAATCAATAGTAAATAGAAAATAGTAAATCGAGCAGGGCAAGCAACAAGTTGTAAAAAAAGATGCGACCCTCATATTCCCTCATACTTCCCTCATTGAACTTGCCGACTCGCGTAAAAAAAAACGGATTTATTCCTTGACTTCTTCTTCCGAATCCGATATCTTTCATAATGTAGGGCGGTGGTGGCATTTCTCTTTTACCGCCGAGCTTTCCACTGCTGGAAAGGCTAACTCTGTTTGGTTCGATTGGAGGACAAGCGTAAGGAGAAGAACGGCAAATCTACATGTTCGCGATAGTGAGGTTTAGATGGCGAGTCAACTTCCTATTTATTACTATCGCAACTGAATCAGAAAGGGCATGAAATGAATAAGGTACAAGTCCCGGTATTGGTTGCAGTAAGTCTTATCCTTGGGCTTACAGTCTCAGCGAATGCGGAGCTGTATGACAGAGGAGGCG
>CAYZAH010000041.1:0-13251 GCA_964475805.1 uncultured Pirellulales bacterium
CGCTCGAAGCTGTGCGCCAGCAGCGGCTCGGTTTCTATGCCCCGGTTGGCGAAGACCTTCTTAAGGATAGGCCAGGCCACGAACTCGGTTGTGCCAGGGGCAACGGTCGTTTCGATCAGCGTCAGGCAATTCGGAGGGATCTTCTCACCGATGGTCTTGATCGTCGCTTCGAGAGCAGCCATTTCTACGTGCCCGGTCCGCATATTACCGAGGTCATGCTTTGTGTAGTCGCACTGGACGTCCACGACGACACAATCTGCGAATTTCAGGCAATCGCTATTGTAGGTAGCAATGAGTGTTTTCTTTTCGAGCACGCAGCGGGCGATCATCGGCTCGACCTGGGGATCCTCGGCCTTGACCGGAGAGACGCCTTGATTCAAGAGCGGAATCTTCCAGTAGCTGCGGACACTGGGCCGCTGGCAGCCGATCACAAACTTGTTGGATTTGCCGCTTTCTTTGTCGACTGTATCAGCGACAATGGCGGCCATGACCGCGCCGACGAAGCCGACGCCCATGACGACCACGATCTCCTTGCCTTCACGGCGTGCGGCATTGACCAATGATTCGACACGCTCGATTTCTTGTGCATACTGATCTTGGGTGGGGACGGTGAACTTCTCACCCGTGGGGCTTATAGAGTACTCTGTCATTTCAAAAATCCTCACTATTTGAGTTTTGGACTCGGCTTATTCGGTAGTATCAATCGCCTTTATCGACTGACGACAGGGGGGAATTTAGCCGGAATCGACTATTATGCACGAACTTGTCGCTGTTGTCGGGTGTCCGTTGGCCGCAGGCAGAGGGATTCTGTCAAGGAATATTTCGAGTGTTTCGTCTCGCCCCAAGAAAGAGCGGTCTCCTCCAACCGATTATTTATAGGTAGTTGTGTCACCTAACTTCATTCTTTGTAATAAGATATTCACAGTCAAAGAATGTTTTCGCGGGTCGGTTTCAGCGAAGCACGACTCTTGTGAAACTCGGGGACGGATAGGCGTGCGGGATCACACAAACGGGGTAGTGAGAAAAAAAATGATGCGGAAAAAGTTTGTTCTTGACTTGTCAGGCCATAAAAGATACAATATTCTCAATTGGATGACGGGTGTACGCGGTGGGGGAAGTTCAACCGTAACAATGGCAGGAGAGTATTTAGGTTTCAATCACAGGAATGTAAATCTTTTTGCATTCCGAGCAGTTGACCTCTACGGATGGAACGGCCCTCCGATGGGGATGTAGTCCAATTGTTCACTAAGCGAATCATTAACCTGGAGTACGGGTACAAAAATTAGGGTGACTATTACTACTTTTTAGGGGGTTCAATGATGAAGAAAATGAGTCGAAGTTTGAGGGGCCATCTTTGGAAGAGGGGCATTACCTACGTGCTGATGTGGTGTCTGATCATGAACACATCAGTGCCGACGCTCCTGGCTCTCCAGCCGGGAGACGTCACCGGCGCCACCGGCGCTGATATTGGCCTCGCCACGTGGGGTGATCACTCCGTCATAAATACCCAGAACGGAGCAGTCATCGACTGGAACAATTTCAACACCACGGGAGGCCAGAGTGTTACGTTCAACCAGTACGACGTTCTTGGAGGAACGCTCAACCCCACTTCGGCCCTCCTCAACCGGATCACGTCCGCTACGCCGACGCAGTTCGACGGTGCCCTAAACGGCAATGGACGTGTCTTCGTCGTGAATCCCGCCGGTATCATCTTCGGTGCCGGATCGACGGTAAACGTGGCGCAGTTGGTCGTCTCGGGTCTGAATATAACCAACTTCGACGCCGTGGCCACGGGAGGCGCCCTTCCGGCGTTTGAAGGTGGCAGCGGAACGGTGGACAGCAGAGCGACCGTCACGGCGAACAACGTTTACATGCTTGGAAAGAAAGTCGTTCAGCGCGGATCTATCTTCGCTCCCAACGGACTTGTCGTTCTGGCCGCCGGTGAGAACGTATATCTTACCCAGCAAGGCAGTAACGTTCTGGTGGACGTTAGCTTCACGACCTCGGCCCAAGACTTCTATGGTGCGGATACTTCGCGAGACGTGTTGAACAGCAGTTTGGTAAGGAGCGGGACGGTCATCCTTGCGGCTGGTGACACTTTCTCGAGAGCTGTCAGCAATACGGGTGTCATCGCGACCCCAAGCGGTACAGTCACGGCTCACGCCGCGAAAGTCAGAAACGCGGGGTGGATCAACACAAGTGCCGCTTCCGGTAGCAACGCGGATGGTGGCACCGTCCTGTTGGATGGTACGGAAGAGGTTAGAATGAACCTCGATTATGTATCCAACCCCGGCCACATTGAGGCTAACGGTGGAGCCAACGGCAACGGCGGAACCATCACCCTGCAATCACAAGGGACGGTTGTCACTGTGGCTGGCACGTACGCTACCGCACGTGGTGGAACCACGTCGGGTGACGGCGGGAACGTGAAGATCACCGGCGAGCACTTTCAGATAGCTGGTGAAATTGACGCTTCTCCGATGAATCCGACTGGTGCGAACGGCACTTTGGAGATTGATCCGTCGGACGTAACGATCGCCAACGGTGCTAATGCCGGTGTGGTGGATACGATCTACGAGCAGGACATTGAAGCCCTCTCGAACAGTGGAACGAATCTTGTTGTTCGAGCCGGTCAGAGCATTACGGTGCAGAATATCGTTGACGATCTGATCGGAGGTGGTCGTGGCGACATCGAGCTGCATGCTCCGACCATCAACTTCGAGGATACGAGCGCAACGGACACGGTCAGTACAACGACAGGCAACATCGTGATGGCGGGCGGTGCAGGCGGCATTAACACCGGCCACCTGGAGACGGGTGCCGCTGGACTGGCAGCCACCCCGGGCACGATTAACCTGAGCACGACCGACGGAGGTGACATCACTACGAGAGATCTGACGGTCAAAGGCGGCCAGGGTACGGCCGCGATCGATGTCGCTGCCTCGGGAAATCTGACGGTCAATGGTGTGGTGGCTGTTGGGGCCGATACTCCTATCGATAATCCGAGTGGAGGGGGAGACGCCCAGGCCTTGGTTACCCTGAAGTCCGGTGATGACATGGCCCTCAATGGTGGCGTCACCGCTGATGCACATGCTACGCACACCGGAAACGCCGTCGCTCACATCGATATCACCTCGGGCACCAATGAGAGTTCGACCGGCGATCTGACGGTCGGCGCAGACCTGGCCGCCACGGCTGATGCAGATAGCGGAACATCGGATGCGTTGGTAAAAGTGGACGCCTGGCGCGCGATTGAATGGGTCGGCGACGCCAAAGCTGTGGCGGACGGCGACTCCAGCACGGTGTACGTGGAAGGCCGCGAGTCGGCCCTTGACGAGGACGGCGGCAACAAAGCGCAGATCATCATCACTGAGCACGCACCGCAACTTGAAGGGCTCCCTGACACGGCTTCGACTCACATGGGTGATCCCACCACAGGCAATGTCCTGACGAACGACGTGGATCCGCACGGCGGCGACATCGACGTCGACACGTACACACAGCCGGCGCACGGCACAGTAACGGTGGACGAGGAGACGGGCGAGTTTACCTATACGCCGGACGCGGGCTACACGGGTGATGACACCTTCACCTATACGGCCACGAATGGCACGGATACCACGGCTCCGATCACCGTGACGATTACCATGACCAACGATCCGCCCACCCTCGGCGAAGACTTGGCCAGTACGCACATGAACGAGGCGGTCGAGGGGAACGTGCTGACCAACGACAGCGATACGAATGGTGATCCTCTGAGCGTTATTAGCGACAGCTATGACACGGCAAATGGCGGCCACGTGACGCTGAATGCGGATGGTACGTTCACTTACACACCTGCTGATGGATACACCGGAGAAGATACGTTCACGTATGAAGCGACAGATGGCCAACTCGACGGAACCAGCAACCCCGTAGTAACGACAGGTACAGTCACCGTCATCGTCGGCAATGCCTTGCCGCAGCCGAAGGATGACGTAGTGACAACTCTCATAAGTAGTCCCGTGAGCGGGAACGTTCTTGCCAATGACACCGATCCGGACCTCGACACTCTGACTGTGGTTCTCGACGGCACCCCGCCGGAACACGGCACGGTGACGCTGAACACAGACGGCACCTTTACCTACACGCCGGATAACGGCTACGTCGGACAGGATACTTTTACATACGAGGTCAGCGACGGCCAAAGCAGCTCGCAGACCGTGAAAGCCACGGTGACGATTACCATTACGGCCATATCTCCGGTCGCACCCGGCCTGGAGAGAAAGGACGTTGAGTATTCCGGTTGTCCGGCTCTGGCGAAGTGGGTGTCGAAGGAGCTTGGTGTCAAGGATACCACATTGGACATCTGGATGACCAACGCTCTGGCCTCGTCCAGAGACATCCAGCCGTTCGTGACGTATGAGAGACTCCGGAACGCCGCCCTGATCCTGAGGGATGACGGTGGTGCTCATATTGCGGCCCTGACGCAGGTTGTCAACGAGTTTGCCACGAGCACAGCGCCGCCGACGGAAGAGCAGATGGCATCCATCGCCGACGCGATAGCCAGCAATGCAGGAGCCGACAACCAGTATGGTGTCGCTGAGGAGTACCTCAGAGCCCTTGCACAGTACATCAACATCTTGAATTCCGACATGGGCTTGTCAATGAACGAGGCGGTTCAGTTTGCCATGGCGAATTACGTTCATCAGTTGACTGAGCGAGGGAACGCGAACGTCACCGCCTATATCACGGCGAAGTTGGCCGAGTTGAAAGGATAGCATCGCAGGTCGAATAAGACCTTTTGGCAGTGCATTTTGAGGTTGCCGTTAGGGACGGATTCAACGTTCCTAACGGCACCTTTTTTTGGGTATCCCGCTTAGCCCTTTCTTCATCACATCTCCTTCCTGAACCTCCATTTATCGCGGGCAAATCACGAATCACTCCCCTGATGTGGTCTGCATTCCGTCCAAGGGCAGATTTCCACAATATTTTGTAATGTGACCTTGACAAAAAGTCGATGAGCACCATAAAATCACAGAGTACCTTCACGGAGGAGGTGCTTAGCACAGTTAGCGTGTATGCGCGGATACTGTTCGGAGTGCAGGGAGTGCGTGTGTATCTTGGCTACTACCTTGGAGTTATATCCTTTGATGTATACATTTGGACGTACGTCCATGGATAAACGAGGTGAAATTGTTCGGTTAATATGCGCCAAAAGGGGTACTACTTCCGTATGGCTCGTTTGGCTTTTGACTGTAGCGCTTGTGGTATCTTCCGGTATCACCTACCGGATTCTGTCGCATCGGCTTCGGCTTGTCGTCGATACCCCTGTGGCGTTGCCTGTGTTGTTAACGGCCTTCCCCAAGCAGATGGGGCCCTGGTTGGGTAAAGACGTCCCCATTCCGCCGAACATTCAGCGCATAGCGGGGACGGATGCTTCTCTGAGGCGGCTGTACACGAATGAGATCAATGACGAACAGTTCAACCTCTACATCGCTTATACGGCTCATCCCCGGACGATGTTAGGGCACCGGCCTCGAATCTGCTACGTGGCGGGCGGATGGGTGCACGACAGCACTCAAGCGGTTACAATCATCTCCGATGCCGGCAGAAAAGTGCCGTGCCTGATACACCGCTTCCACAGGCCCGCCCCGAGCAGCGAAGAGATCATCGTTTTGAACTTTTATATCGTTAACGGTCAGCTTACGTCGGATGACAGCGTCTTTTCCGGCGTCGGATGGCGAACGCCGAATATTAACGGCAATCCAGCCCGTTACGTTACCCAGGTTCAGATCAGCTCGATACTCGAGAATACGATTCGGACCGCCGCACGAGAGATGATAGAGCCGATTCTTGCCTTCTTCCCGGACGAGAACGGACGGGTCAAAGCTGCGGGTTACGTTGATCTCTCTGGCGATTCGCTGAAATAAACTGAGGCGACACAGGGTAGGGCCGTTCGGGCAGATAGCTCTTAAGCGTAGTATTATTAAATAGTTGTGGAATTTTCTTCGGCGCACCCGACGGGGACGAAGTACGTTCACGGCCGACTTGCCTTGATAACGGGAAAGAGCATACCTCCAACAAAATGGTCTTAACCGCTACAATTCGCAGGACCGTCTCTGGCGCGGTGACTATAACTCAAGGTAGCCATCTCAGGGCGAACAGCGCACGGGCCGCGATGAAGCTGGGCGTTGGCCGCCAAACATCCGAGAATGCTGCTTGTCCGCAATGGCGGACAGAGACAGCCGGCATGATTGACCTTCTTCACATTTGACCACGGACCATTTGAAGCGAATGACATTGAAAGATGGGAATGTAAAGGTGTGTTTGCTCGGCGTGTCGTTCGACACCGGTAACATGGGTGTCAGCGCGCTGGCCGAATCGAGCATCAAAATTATCCTGCATCAATGGCCCGGCGCCCAGGTGACACTGTTAGGAACCGGAACCGCAAACGAGAGCCAGACGCTTTTGATATCCGGTCGACAGGTCGTCGTGGAGTCGCTGGATATGAGGTTCGGCAAGAACGTGTTTAAGTCGTCTCATTTTTGCGTTTTGCTGATGAATGCGTTGTTTTTGAGATTGATTCCGTTGCGAGGTTTCAGAAGACTCCTGTGCAGAATCAATCCGCGGGTCAAAGCATTGGCGGAGGCGGATAAAGTCTTCGACCTCACCGGCGGCGACAGCTTCAGCGACATTTACGGCATGAGGAGGTTCCTGATATACGGCTTCCTGCAAAAGTGGCTTGTCACTCAATTTGGGAAAGAGCTGATATTGCTGCCGCAGACGTACGGGCCATTCAAACGTAGGCTGAGCCGAATGTTGGCCAGGAACGTTGTGAAACGTGCACGTGCGGTCTACGCAAGGGACCGGGCGGGAGTGGAATACACGAAAGAGCTGCTCGGCGTTCACAAAGCGAATGGGAAAATCCGGTTTGCGCCGGACGTCGCTTTTGTCCTGGATCCGCACGAGCCCGAACAGATGGACGTTGGGGCGCTCGACGGCGCACGGACGCCGGATTCCATCCTTGTGGGTCTGAACGTTAGCGGCCTTCTTTTCAGCGGTGGCTATACGCGGGACAATATGTTCGGTTTGAAGACAGATTATCGTGAGCTGATTGAAGCTGTTGTCGATTATCTTATGACGAACAAGCACACGCTTGTTCTCTTGGTTCCGCATGTTTTCACCGCCCACAGGCCCGCCGAAGATGATCCTCTCGCGTGCCGCAAGCTTTACGAAATATTGAACGAGAAATATCCCGGTCGAGTGTTCCTGGCTCAGGGCCGGTATAACCATAATGACATCAAGTTCATCATCGGACTATGCGATTTCTTCATGGGTTCGAGGATGCACTCATGTATCGCCGCCATCTCCCAGTCGATACCCGCCGTTGGGATCGCGTACAGCAAGAAATTCAAAGGTGTCTTTGACAGTGTCGGCCTGGGGCAATACGTAGCGGATGCCTACCAGTGCGACAAAGACGAACTATTGTCCATCGTCAGGGCGGCTTTCGAGAATCGCGATCAAATCCGCGCGCATTTGAAAGAGGTCCTTCCGGGCATCCAGGCGGACATATTGAACATGTTTGAAGTCGTCAACAACGCAAGAGGCGAAAGAACACAGTGCCGAGAGTGTTCGACGCACTGAGATCATGATAGGTACGACTATTGTATCCAATCTCCTCTATCGACTTTACGCGATCAAGAAGCGTCGAGTTAGAGAGCTTATTCTGCACCTTGTCGCCAAGCTCGAAAAAGGAGACATGGTGTCGCCCACGCTTCGCCGAATATTCTTGGACTATCACGATATAGACGTCGGCATGTATAGCTACGGCGGCTGTTTCGATGCGCTGCGCATCGGCGCCCACACGAAAATCGGCCGGTATTGCTCGTTCGCCAGCGGTGTTTGGCGATTCAATGGCAACCATCCGATGGGCTTCAAGTCGATGCATCCCTATTTTTACAATCCCTTCTTCGGACAGGTCGAGCACGAGCTTATCGACCGGAGCGAGATTGTCATCGGAAACGACGTCTGGGTGGGCCAGAACGCCCTCATCTTGCCGAGAGTCAGAAGGATTGGAGATGGGGCCGTGATTGGCGCCGGTTCCGTGGTCACAAAGGACGTACCCGATTACGCTGTTGTGGCGGGCAATCCCGCAGAGATCAGAAGATACAGATTCTCCAAAGAGACCATCCAGAAAATAAAGGGCCAGCAGTGGTGGAGCAAAACCATCGAAGAGCTCAAGGCGAACATGGAGGATTTCGTCCAGCCGCTGGAAGATGAACGTCATGAAGTTCAAGCGAGTAGATGAGATTGTTGAATGGCGCCTGTGCCTCGGTTGCGGCGCCTGTGTACCCGCGTGTGAGAACCGGGCGATCACTTTGGTGAACGTCTGTGACGAGGGCATCCGGCCGATGGTCGATATATCACAATGCCGAGCGTGCGGCCGCTGCGTGGAGGTCTGTCCTGGAATTGAGATTTCTCGTGAGCCTTCCAGCGATCGAGATCGAGTCATCCCTGAATTGAGTCAGGCCTGGGGACCCGTGCTTGAAATATGGGAGGGCTATGCGAGCGATCCGGAAATCCGCTTTAGTGGTTCGTCCGGGGGCGCTGCAACGGCTCTGGCTCTCTACTGCCTGGAAAAACAAAAGGCTTCAGGAGTATTGCACGTCACCGCCGGAGCGGCGGACCCATTGGAAAACGTAGCAGTGTTCAGCAGAACCCGAATGGAACTAATGGCGCGCACAGGCTCGCGGTATTCGCCCGCAGCGCCTTGCGAAAAGCTACCCTGGATTCAGGATGCCTCCCGTCCGAGCGTGTTTATCGGCAAGCCTTGCGACGTTGTTGCCTTGCGCAAGTCCCAGGCAGTGAACGCCGCTTTGCGAAAGAACGTTGTCGCGGCGATCAGCATCTTCTGTGCTGGGACGCCGGCGACGGCCGGTACGTACAGGGTTCTGGATGAGCTTAACGTGGACGTCAGGGATGTCGAGGATTTTCGATACCGCGGTTACGGCTGGCCCGGTATGACAACGGTCAGAACGAAAGACCCCACCCAAACGCGGCAGATGACGTACGAGCAGTCCTGGGGCAAGATTCTCTGCAATTACATCCAGTTCAGATGCCGTTTGTGCCCTGATTCGACGGGTGAGTTTGCCGATATCTCGTGCGGCGATCCGTGGTATCGCCCCGTCGAGGACCGCGAGCCGGGACGGTCACTTGTTCTGGCGAGAACGGAGAAAGGCCGGCGCATCATTCAAGAGGCCATCGAAGCCGGTTATTTGCAGCTTTCCCGGGTCGGGGCGAATACAGTGCCGGACTCACAGAAGGCGCTCCTGAATCGGCGTCGCCATCTTTGGGGACGACTGTTCGTCATGAGACTGCTGCTTGTTCCCATTCCGCGTTACGACGGCTTCGATCTTTTCGGAAACTGGCTCAAATTGCCGATCGTGGAAAAACTGCGGTCCTTCGCCGGAACGATAAAGAGGATCGTATCAAGGGGCTGGACCAAACCTCGGAAACTGTTCGTGGGGGCAGGCAACGTGCAGCCGGACGAGGCAGCCAAACAGACGTCTACGAACATTGGAGAAGTTAACTCTCGATGCAAGGTGTAACGCTTGTCGTCGCCGTACTGTTCGCGGCCTTAACCATCGTATTGCCACCGGCCTATGCCCTGGCGGCGTACATCGGGGCCTTGTTAGCCTATCCATACTACCTGGCCGTCAGCATAGGCACCGTTGAGCTGCTGGTGGGGCGCATGGTGGTGTCTGCATTGCTCATGCGATGCCTGCTTGACGACGACATTCGGAGCAAGTTTGTATGGTGCCGACTGGATACCTGGGTCACATTGAGTATAGCGGTGGCCGTTGGAATGGCGTTGATGACCTACCAACTGCCGTTCGGACAGAGGTTGGAGAACCGGGCCGGGTTCGTAATGGACACCTGGTTTGCGTACCTGGCTGCTCGTCTTATTCTGACGAACAGGACGAGATTAACGACGGTCATAAAATGCGTCGGCGTCCTCCTCGTGCCCCTTGCTATGTTGGGTGTGGTCGAGTCAGTCACGGGCTGGCAGCCGTTTTATCCTCTCTGGCACCTCTCCCCTTGGTACAGACAGGTATCGGCGATTGAGCCGCGATGGGGCTTCACCCGGGCCGTCGGGCCGTTCGGCGTGTCGATTTTGTTCGGCATCAACTTCGGTCTGTTTCTGCCGCTTATCTATTGGCTGCGTTATGAAAAGAACTGGCATCTCCGTGCCTACATTCTCTCTGCAATAGCATTAGTCGGCGGACTGAGTAGTATGTCCAGCGGGCCGTGGGTGATGATAATGGTCGTGGGTGCATGCCTGGTGATGGAACGGAACAAGCGGTGGATCAAGACATTGTTAGTGTTGTTCCTGCTGCTGTGCGTCCTCACTCAAATAGCAAGTAATCGCCCTTTCTATCACGTCGTGGTTTCCTATGCGAATCCGCTCGGAGGTGCCGGCTGGCACCGCGCGAAGCTTATCGACGTGGCCATCGAGTATTTTCATGAATGGTGGTTGAAGGGCTACGGCGATCAAGACCCGGGATGGGGACACTATTTTGGCATGCCTCGTACCGACGTAACGAATGAGTTTATCCTGATGGGGGTCAGATACGGCATCTGGGGTATAATATCTCTCGTCGCCGTTCTTGTAGTGGCGTTTCGATGCATTGCAGCCACATATAGGAAACTGCCGTACCAACGGTTGAAATCCCTGTGTTGGGCTTGCGGCACCATATTGGTCGCCGTGATCATAACGTGGATGTCCGTTAGTTTCTTCGGTCAATTATCGAATTTGTTCTATTGTGTTCTCGGCCTGATTGGCGCGATGAGCCATTCTCAGTTCGACTGGCAGATTCCAAACAGAACGCTGGGCGGTCTGGGAGTGGCTTCAAACGCCGCGTAAGGGGGTGGCTTCACTGGAGGAGGTGGAAGATGCTGCTCGTATGGTCGTGTTTAATTATTCTCTCTGTCGTGTTTGTCTACTTTGGTGTTCCGCTCATACATGGTCGGTTTGTCCGGCGGATGCTTCGGCGAAAAGCCGTTCGGTCTAAGGCGCTCGTCCTGACTTTTGACGACGGTCCCGGCAACCGGCTGACAAGTGAACTCATGAACATATTTGAGGAACACAACGTCAGAGTCTCCTTCTTTCCGCTGGGCAGAAATATCGTGGGCCGCGAAGCCCTCCTCAAACAAATAGCGGATAAGGGACACGAGATTTGCTCTCACGGGTACGATCATCTGAATCATTGGAAAGTCTCTCCTTTCAGGGCGGTGTCGGATATACGGCGAGGGTGGGAGACTATTGATGCAGTCCTGGGACGAAAAGGAGGCAAGTATCCCTTTCGCCCTCCTAACGGCAAGCTAAACATCGTCGGCTTTTTGTATTTGTTATTTCATAATGTGCCGATTATCTATTGGGTGGCCGACGCGGGGGACACGTGGCCGGTGAAGCCGGACAGCCGATGGCTGGCCGATAGTGCCAGGAGGACGGGTGGAACCGTGTCTCTGGCTCATGATTTCGACCGGCGCGATCTTAGTACGGAGGAGTATGTGCTCAATTCCACGCGATCCGCTCTTGTCACGGCCAAAGAATGTGGCATGAAGGTGCTGACCCTCTCGGAATTGTTGGGACGCCGATGATGGATGTCTCGATAGTAATTATTAACTGGAATACGAAGAAGCTGCTTTCGGATTGCCTCACATCGGTCTATGAGAAAGCAGGTCGGGTCGATTTTGAGGTGATCGTCGTGGATAATGCCTCCGGCGACGGCTCCCAGGGAATGGTGAAAAGTGACTTCCCACAGGTCATTCTCATAGAGAACGACTGCAACAGAGGTTTTGCCGCTGCGAACAATCAGGGCATCGAACGAGCAGAGGGCCGATACGTGCTTTTGCTAAACAGCGACACACTGGTTTTGGACGACTCCATCGCCAAAACCGTGGCCTTTGCGGATGAACATCCGGAGGCCGGCGTCGTGGGCTGCCGCGTGCTCAATCCCGACCGCACCCTGCAGCCGACGTGTTTTATGTTCCCTTCCGTTTTGAATATGTTGCTGTCGAGCACGTATCTGTACAAGCTGTTCCCGAAGAACAGGTTCTTCGGACGGGAGCGCATGACTTGGTGGGACAGAAACGACGTGCGTGAAGTGGACGTTGTCACCGGATGCTTCATGCTGGTCCGTCGAGAGGCGATTGAGCAGGTCGGCGTACTGGATGAACGCTTCTTCATGTATGGTGAAGAGACGGACTGGTGCTATCGATTCAGTCAGGCCGGCTGGAAAGTCATGTTCTCGCCGGCGGGTGAGATCATTCATTACGGCGGTCAGAGCGCTACACGCGTACCCGTCGCCATGATCGTCCAGTTGAGGCTCAGCATCCTCAAGTTTATTCGAAAGCACTATAGCCGGTTGTCATATTTCGCTGCGCGTTTGTTAGTGGCATTTTTCTTTGCGGTCCGATTGCCGGTGTGGCTGGCGATTTCACTTTTGCGTCCGGGGAACAGGCCCGAAGCTTCCGTGAAAATGCAGGCTTATTCTGCCGGTATTGTCGTCGCGCTTTTTCGGTCAAGTTGATTTATGGAAAAGGATCGATTCACGACGTCCGTAAAGTCGGTTATGAGAATCAGAGAAGACCAGACAACCGTGAATAAATCGTTGGTATTAGTAGTCCTCTGCTTCAGCATTCTGCTGACCTGCCACGCAGCTTATGCAGAATGGCAAGTATCTCAGTTTGGAATAACCTGGGTGTTTGACAAAGACTATTCCGTCGGCCGGTTTGCGAATGGCGATTACTGGGTCGTTGGGCCGGTGACGATCACGGCGATAGACCCGCCTTCCATTGAATTAGACGGCAGGATAGTCAATGGCTCGATGATCAATCCTTCGCCAAGGCTTGGCCGGGAGCAGGGCTACGATAGTGCCATGTACGGACGGTATGCGGTTATGGGAGACTATAACCCCGCCTTGAATGCTGTGCGTCCTGACGGCAACGATCTTTCCGAGAGCAACCCCCTGGCACTTGGGCCTGGTTCTTCTCTTGTTTCGACTATAAGTACTCCACTAACCAGCGGGGCAACGCAGTTACAATCGGCCGCCATACTCACCGTTCTCGATGGTCCCGCTCCGGAAGGGAGTTTCCGACCCGCATACTGTGGCGAGGACAAAACCATCAGGCAAAACAAGAGTCAACTGAACTATTCTCTGTTTGCCTGGTTGCCACCGGTGGCGAACTCGCCCGATCTTTCTACCG
>CAYZAH010000042.1:0-13220 GCA_964475805.1 uncultured Pirellulales bacterium
TGCCGCATTTTCCGGAGCACGACCGTATGGCCGAGATGGATGTCGGGGCTCGTCGGGTCCAGCCCGAGCTTGATCCGCAACTGTCTACCGGCCTTAGCAGCCTCGGCAAGTTTCTGGGCCAGTTCGGCCTCGGTGAAAACTTCCACCGTACCGCGTTTGAGAAGCTGAATTTGTTCTGCAATTGTCTCTGTCATAAGTCTCGTTCCACTACAATACAAAGCGAGCAGGTGTTTCAAGGCGGGACGATTATAGAGGATGAGGAGACGTCAGGCAAGGACGGCTCACGACGGACGACCGGCACTCGGTCAATCGGCGGAGAATTTCAAGAGGGTGCAACTTCCTGTTGTCATGTAAATGGGAACGTCCAGAAATGATCGAAAAGGCCGTCTATTCTAACACAAGGCGATATAGCTTGCGATTGTCAGCAGCAATATCCGTCTCTTGTTAAAAACAAACGGCAACCAGACTTCGTAGTAGAACTTTTGCATCAGCCTTCTCGGTAATAAAAGGTTCAAGTCCTCGTTATGCCACTTTGTGTATAATAGCCGAAATGGGCTGAAAAAGCAAGAAAAAACTCTCCAACTCATTCATATCTCATGTATTGAAAGAGACTTATAACGCAAATCGCCGGTGTTTTTTTTGCCCCGTGAAAGAACTGATTCGGCCGGCGAACGTACAACTAACGTCGGTGAGTTACAGTCAAGGGACAAAGCGATGAATCGTTGTATTGACCCTTCCGTCAAATTTGCTTGACCGTGGAATCGCAAAGGGATAAAGTGCCGGGTTTGGCGCTTGCGTCAAATCGCGATTGGTGATTCTGCATCGTTGACAGAATGATTCGGATCACCGTATAATGACGTCATAGTTGTGCCGAGTTCTGAAGGATCGAAGGTCGGGTTTGTTCGGCCTTCCTTTTTGCAGAACTCTTTAATTGTAAACTAAGGAGATTAATATGGTTGAGTACATGCAGAATCTGGCCTTTTGGACGCCGGGGCCCTTTGAGCTTATCATCATTCTCGTTATTGCGGTTCTTTTGTTTGGCAGACGGCTGCCCGAGATCGCTCGCGGCTTGGGTAAGAGCATGACCGAGTTCAAGAAGGGTATTAACGAGGTCGAGGAAAGCAAAGACGAGATTGTTAACGACATCAGGAAGGTCGGCGATGACGTAGCCAAGGAAACTAAGCAAGCCGCCGGTCTCGATGAGACGAATGACATGACGAGCTGACGATTCGCCCAGCCCCCAAAGCCTCTCGGACTCCCCCCGTCTGCACAATGGGCAAAGAAAAAAAGAAGAAGAAGAAGCCGCAAGATCCTCTCGATACCACCATGAGCCTGGGCGACCACATAGAGGAGCTGCGCGCCCGTTTGATTCTCGCTTTTCTCGGCCTGTTCGTCGGAACAGGGGTTTGCCTCATATTCGGCACGCAGATTATCAAGTTCATCGAAAAGCCGTACACCAGCGTGTTTCTGAAGCCCAAGGCCAAATCCCAGGACGCGGAGGAGAAGACGACCAAGCTCGTCCAGGGCCTTGTCGCCGAGACGCAGAGGAAACTCGCCGCCGATCCGAACACGCAGGACATCGAACCGAAAACCGCCGAATTCGTGACCAAGTTTTGCACCCAGGCCTTTCTGGCTCTGTTTAGCGACCCCAACTACGCGGCGCTGCGCCCCTCAGCCGATGAGAACATTTCCTCACAACGCCTCATCGTGCTCAGCCCGGCTGCCGGCTTTGTCAGCTATATCAAAATCGCTTTGATCGCCGGCTTGATTCTGTCATCTCCCTGGGTCTTCTACCAGATATGGATGTTCATAGCTGCGGGGCTCTACCCCCATGAAAAGAGATATGTTCACACAGCCGTGCCTTTTTCTGCGGCGCTGTTCGTCACGGGTGCTCTGTTCTTCCTTTTCGTCATAGCAAGAATAACACTCAAATTCTTTATGAAGTTCAATGAAGGAGTGCTCGACGCCAGGTCGAATTTCACGTTTGCCGACTACATCTCGTTTATTACGATGCTCATGTTGGTCTTCGGCATCGCGTTTCAGACCCCGATCGCAATCTTCTTCCTTAATCGGACCGGCCTCGTCCCCATCCACACCCTGCGGAAATCAAGGAAATTTGTTCTGCTCGGCGTTTTTGTCGTAGCCGCAATGGCCACTCCACCCGACCCGATCTCGCAGGTCACTCTCGCCATACCCCTTTACCTTCTCTTCGAACTGGGCATCGTGCTCAGCGTATTGGCTGAACGCAAGAAGAAAACTCAAGAGCAAACCACATAGACTCCCTCGTGTGCGCAGAATTCTCCTACATACTTTGCCGCGACAGTTGTGAAGAACGGATAAGGCAGTGGATTAAGTAATGAGCAATTGGGGGGAGGTTGGGTAGTGAGTTAAGGTTCGGTCGAAGAGGCCTATGGGTAGCGAATCCACCCCCTGCCAAATCTCACAACCCAACTCACTACTTTCCCCGCCCCCCATTACCCACGTCACAACCCTCCTGCACACATCCTAACCCACTTCCTAACCTTATCCCCACTACCTGCTTGCCCGCTGGATAGATGCAAGTCAGGCAGTGGGGTAAGGCCTGCTTCAGTTCCTGCTACTGGGCCGGCGTATACAACCGGATATCGTCGAAGTACACTGTACCCGAACCGCCGGGCTGCAAATCCGTTTTGTCGCCGAAACCAACCGAGATCGTATCGACGTTGCTCAGATTAACGCCCTGGTCTGCAAACGCCTGCAACGGAATGAGCCATTCCGTCCAAACGTCTCTCTGTGGAGCTTCGGCGTCCTCGTGATAAACGGCCGCACCGCCATTGAGCGCTACATACATCGGCGTCGGCACGTTGATCCAATCGCCCTTGACCCAAAGCCCCAGAGTATCGACACCTCTGATCGTCCAGTCCTTTGGATAGACCAACGTCATGGTCGCCTCAGAGTATTTCTGATCGACGTCGTACATGAGCGGCATGGATTGCAGGCCGCTGTGAACGATCGCCTGCTCGGCGTACGGAGGCATCAGATTGCCGACCTGCGAACCGTTTTCGGCAACACCGAAACCATCGATCCAGCTTTGCCAAATCGCTTGGCCCGCCGCGTCGTCATCCGTATAATCCTCGAAGTCATCCACCACGAGGAAGTTGGCGGTCGTGAAGGTCCAGACCGGGCCTTTGGAGACGTTGTTGGCGGCATCCACCGCATCCACGCGCCAATAATAAGGCGTGTTCCACTCAAGCAATCCTGGATCGAGGCTCTCTGAGCCGAGGTCCTTGCTGCCTTTGTACTCGGGTGAGCCCGTACCAGCCGCTTGCACCGCAGCCTTGTCGGCGCCGAAGTACACCTGCTGCGAAGCGGCATCAGCCGCCGGCGACCAGGTTAGAATCTTGTTCTGCTTGACGTTCACGGCGTCATGAGGAGGCCTCGGACTTCCCACGGCTCCCGGCGTCGTGAAGCTCCAAACGTCGCCTTTGTACGTGGCCGAGCCGTTGAACTCATCGACCCGCCAGTAATACGTCTTCGCTGCTTCCAGTGTGCCCAGCTTCTGGGTCAGAAGACCCGTAGGCAACGCGCCCGCGGCGTTATTGACCGCATCGTAGTCGTCACCGTAGTAAAGGTAATGCAACTTCGCTCCGAAGCCGGGCCTCCAGCTAAGCACGACGCTATTCGGGTCCACGTCCTCGGCGGCATCGGCTGGAGTGGGACCAAAGGCCGTCATCGGGGCCACACTGAAGCTCCAAACGGCCCCTTTCCAGGGACTGTCCGAGTTGTCCGGGTTGACCTCATCAACTCGCCAGTAGTACGTCGTTCCGGGAACAAGACCGTCCGGATAGGGAAAACCAGGGAAACCGATAACGAAATCCGTTCCAGCCTGGTTGGCTACCAACGTATCTCCGGTTCCGGCCTTGACCTGGCCCTCGTCTTCGCCCAGATAGATGTCGTGTGAGACCGCTTTGGGTCCGGCTGTCCACTGCAAGCTCACCCACGTCTGTTGAATGACCTCACCGTCGGCGGGGATAGGCTTGCTGGCCGGGTAGTCCTGATCCTTAACCAAGGGGTACAGAACATTCTGCGGAACTACCTGCCTCGCCATGGAGCTACTTTGCCAATACAGCTCCCATTCGGCCTCGCCGCCGTTTTCGTAGCCTTCCACCACAATGGGGTATTTCTGATGCGCCACGAGCTGAACGGGATCGCTCGTGGTCTCCGTGCGGTCGTGATCGGCCCAGTCGTCGATGATCAATTCACCGTTGAGCCACATGCGAATACCATCGTCCGCCCCTGTGATGAAGGTGTAAGCCTCGGACTTCAGCGCTTCGATTTCCCCCAGCCATCTTACCGCAAAGGTATCCGCCCGCAATCCTTCCGGCGGATGGATTGTGAAGTCCGGCTTCAGACCGTCCGGATGTGTCGCCTGGAACCCGGGATTCCAGTACATGTATATTTGCGGATCGATCCGGACCACAAAGAGATCACGGAAGGCAGCCTCACGAGAGGGTGGAGCCGAGCCGCTCCACGTATAGTACTCTGCCCGTAATCCCGTGCCCGTCTGGCCCATGGCGCTACCCATCAGGCTCAACACCAGGGCAAAGGAACAAATGAGATAAACCGATTTTCTACACATTGTAATCCTCCTTCAAAAAGGAACTGAATATTAGAAAAACGATAGTAACTCTTGACTTGCCGCGCTACCCCTCATTCCGACTCGGGGCAACCTCTCACGAGTGGATATCACCTCCTTTCTTCAGATACCGCGACTACGACCGTCACATTCGGACATAGGACATCTTCGGTTCTTGTCCGAATTTGCCACCTCAAACGCTCGGAAATAGTCGCGGCTTAGGTATGCCCGCAATCCATGTCAAAGCCACTGGTCTCTTAAAGCATACCTACTAATCGCCAGCATCATTTATACAACAGCAACTTGCTCGCTGTCAAGAAAAATCCTCCACATCCTCAACGTTCCAGACATGTCTCAACTACACGAGCGAGCTGCATACAAACGCCTAAGTGCTCATCACAAACTCTCTTCTCCCGGTAGATGCGCTTTGGTACTCGCCTTGTTCGCTAACTGTCGAGCACAATTTCATCTTTGTAGGCGGGAACCACAACCTGCCAGCCTGTTTCGCTCGCGACGAATTCAGCGAAATGCTGTGCGCTTTCCTTTTCTCCATGCACGACGAACAGCTTTTTGGGCGGCCTTTTCAATCCCCTCAGCCAGTCAAGAAGCTCCTGCTTATCCGCGTGGGATGAGAAGCCGTTGACTCGCACCACGCGGGCCTCGACCGGATACTCCTGCCCAAGGATTCGCACCCGCTTCTCGCCGTCGAGAATCCTCCGGCCAAGCGTTCCCGTCGCCTGATAACCCACGAACATGATGGTGTTTCGGCGTTGGGCAATGTTATTGACGAGGTGGTGCTTGATCCTTCCGCCCGTACACATCCCCGAGCCGGCGATGATCATGACCGGGCCTTTGACGCGGTTAATGGCCTTTGATTCATTGGTCGTTCCAACCATTTGCAGCCCCGAAAAAGTGAACGGGGATTCATGATTCCTGACAAACTCGGCCATTTCTTTATCGAACAACTCGACGTGTCGCTTGAAGACTTTCGTGATGTTCGCCGCCATGGGGCTATCCAGATAGACCGTCAGGTGCGGAATCGCGTTGGCGAGCAACAACTCGTTGATGAAGTACATAAGCTCTTGCGACCGCTCGAGGGCGAAGCTGGGTACAACAATATTGCCGCCAGCCTGCACCGTCGAGTTGACGATCTCAGCTATCATCTTCTTGGTATTATCGGGCCCTTCGTGCAGCCTGTCGCCGTAGGTGGATTCCACGAGGATGTAGTCCGCGTGATCGACCAGAGACGGATCCCGTACGATGGGTCGGTGGGGCCGGCCCACGTCGCCCGAGAACAAGACCGTCCGGTCCTGCCCGTCATGACTGACCTTCACCTTGATGATCGAAGAGCCGAGAACGTGGCCGGCCTCGCAGAAAGTGGCCTCGACGCCGGGGCCGATCTGGACGGGCGCCTTATATTTTACGTGGGTGAACTGCGGAAAACATGCCTCGGCATCGGCGACGGTATAAAGAGGAACGATCGGATGGGGACCCTTTCGCCCCTCTTTCTTGTGCCTCTTGAGCTTAAATTCGGCATCTTCTTCTTGTAGCTTGGCCGAATCCAACAGGATGATTTGCGAGATTTCCGCCGTGGCGTGCGTGCAGTAGATCTTCCCCTTGAAACCTTCTTTGACCAGCTTTGGCAACAGGCCGCAGTGGTCCAGGTGGGCGTGAGTCAGAAGGACCGCGTCGATGCTCTCCGGCGGCACGGTAAACGGCTCCCAGTTTCTATCCCGAAACTGTCGTTCCTGGTACAGTCCGCAATCAACCAGAATCCGTGCGCCGTTGGCTTCGAGAAGGTGCCGGGATCCTGTTACATTCTGCGCGGCGCCGAGGAACTGCAATTTTATCGGCATTCTTCACCTCACTGTCATAAACGTCTTTCTTAGAAGATTTTACAGAAGTCCCCTCGCCGTGTCAAGCGAAGAATCTCCGCCCGTTAAAGGCTAAATCTACCAGAAGAACGTGACTTTTGTTCCCAGTGCCGGCGGTCACCGTCGTCTGCGTGCACGCCTGTACGTTGCCGCGATACTCGGTGGAGTTCGTTTCGTAGCTGACAGATGATCGCTGTGAAAGACCCCTGTTTATCTTACGCTGAGTATTTTTGCATTTTTTCGTTGCACAAAGGTGAGAAATGTGGTAAAATACACAAGTGAGGTAATTAGAGATATCCCCCTATCAACAACGATTGAGGTTCTTGGAGATATGAAGGAAGACTAAACATGCGTAAACAGCTATTTGCAGCACTTCTCGCACTCGTTCTCTGCGGCACCGCGTCTGCGGATTTGTACGTAAACATAGGGATCACCAGTCCCGGAGGCGGTTGGCCTTATGCCCCCTATGTGATTACACCGACCAGCGGCGCTCCAAGCTGGATGCCCGCCACATTCAACACGTTTTGTGTGGAACGGTATGTCACATTCACTCCCGGCAACTATCGGGCGACGATTGACGATAATATCCTGTACGCAGGTGTTGGCGGTCTTACACTGGCCGAAGACGCCAAGAAGATCTACGCCGCCTATTTGAACGGCGCACTTGACGGCATATTGGCCAACACTGTTCAGGAATCCGTCTGGGGCACTTTGGGCTACGGGAGTTATTCCGTCGACAGCACGATAGCCGGCATCATCGGTGACAATACAGCCATTGCCGGATGGAATGATGTGAAGGCGCTCAACCTGTGGGGCTGCAACGGCCAGGACGTTCAATCGCAGATGGTGATGACACCGGTTCCCGGCGCTGGACTGCTTGGGGTCATCGGAATTGGCTTCGCATCGTTGAGGTTGCGGCGCAGAAAAACCTCCCCACAAAGCTGACAACTTCTACGGCGTGACAAGACAGTAAAGAAGCCATCAACGTCTTTTTCGCTTCTGGCAACACTATAGTTGTTCCGCTTAGAAATCCTTGAACGGCCTGCGAGGCTCAGCCTCGGCCATGCGACGTTCCCATGCGGCATAGTGTGCCTTGAGCGATTTGAGTACGTCGGGCTTCTCGGCAGATAGGTCGCGGCTCTCGCTTATATCAGCCGAAAGGTCGAAAAGTCCCGACCCGCGAGCCGAATCGACCCACTTGAAATCCCCCACGCGGGCGCCCTTGTCGCCTCTTCGCTGCCAGAACATCTCTTTGCGACGCGATTTCTCTTTGCCCGCCAGAACGTCCGTCATATCGAACCCGTCGAGCAGGACGCCCCGAGGCGACCGAAGTCCGGCGGCGCTGCAGAGCATGGGAAAGATCTCCATCGAACTAAGGAATTCGTCGCAGACCGATCCCGCCGGGACCACGCCCGGCCAACGCACGATAGCCGGAACGCGCAGCCCCCCCTCGAACATTTGGCCCTTGCCGCCTTTTAGCGGAGTATTATCCGCGCCGCCTCCCCCGCCGTTGTCGGAAAAGAAGATAACCAACGTATTGTCCGCCAGGCCGTTGCGAGTGAGCGTCTCCATGATTTCGCCAATGGCGTCGTCCATGGATGTCGTAGCCGCCATGTACCGAATCCGCCTAGCCCTTCGGGAGTTGGCGTCTTTCGGGTCATACCCTTCGTAGTGAGCGTTGATATAGTCGAGCGGCGCTTGCACGCCCGGGCGGGGACGGTCGAGGGTGGAGGCCATGTGCGGGGCGTTAAACGGCACATAGCAAAAGAATGGGCGGTCCTTGTGTTTTTCGATGAAGCGAATTGCCTCTCGTCGGAACAAATCCGTCGCATACGTACCCTTGTCCTCCGTGGTCGGCTCGTTGCCTCGGCGCATCGAGGGCACGCCGTAGCGCTCGTGCGTCCAGTAGTCGATGCCCGTATTGGTGAATCCGTAAAACTCGTCGAAGCCCCGCTGGAGGGGCAAGAACCGGTGTAACTGGCCCAGGTCCCACTTGCCGAAGATCCCGCTGACGTAGCCGGCCGGCGCGAGGGCGCGCGGAATGAGCACCTCGCGCGTATCCATCCCGCCGATCATCTCCCACGAGACCGCATATTCAGCCGGAGTATAGAGATGGTCCTGATCGACCTTATCGTTGCGGAACATATCGTAGGTGCCGTTGCGCTGGGGGTAGCGGCCCGTGAGCAGGCTGCCTCGCGATGGCGTGCAGGCCGGCCACGACACGTAGAAGCTCGTCAGGCGAACGCCGCCGGCGGCCAGGCGGTCCAGATTGGGCGTTCTAATTTCGGTTCCGCCATAGCAGCCTAAATCGTTATAACCCTGGTCGTCCGATACGATCAGGACAATATTGGGCGGCCGTTTCGCATCGCCTTGTCCGGCAAATCCCAAACGCCCCGGCAGCGCCAGCGCCGCCACGCCAAGCCCCATGGCTTTCAAATACTCGCGTCGATTCATCATGGTAAATCCTTGCTGAATAGTGTCTTCTGTATGCCGTTCACTTTGTGTTCAGACGATACTCGTACAGATTGTATCCGACGTCGCGACTGGCCCGGACAATCTCGGGGTAGGGCTTGTCGCAAACGTCGATGAAACCAATCTGGTAATTCTCCCCGTCGCCGCGTCCGGTCGTCGGCTGGTCCTTGTACTGGAACCAGTGCGTGCCGACGATGTATGGATTCCTTAACGCACCCTGAACATAACTGCGGTATTTGTCCGCGCGGTCCTCCTGGTTGGCCGTTCTCCGCAGCCCAGTATGGAACATCCCGCGATCCAGCGCGCCGAAGTGAAACTCACCGATGATAATCGGCATGTCGATTCCCTTTGGCAGGTGAAGCTCTTCGACGCTATACTTGTATTGGTTATAACAAACGACGTCACAGAACTTGGCCGCCGCCCGCGCTGCGCGGTCGTTGACCCAGGCGAACCGGCATCCCATATAGAGCTGGTTCGGAGCGGCCTTCTTAAGCTCCTCACGAATCGTTCTGAAGTAGGTCTCCGCCGTTTTCGTATAGAACGCCGTCAGGTCATCCCACGCTTTCTTTTTGTCCGGTTCATCCCTGCTCGAAAGAAGACTATCCCACGACGCGTGCATCGTGCCCCAGACTTTATTGAGCTTGCCAATGTCGCCGTACTTCCTTTTCAAGTCCGTGACGAAGACCTTCTTGGCGGGTTGATCGGCCGGGCTTTTCAAAGCCGCCAGCGCCAGTGAAACTTCATCGCCCCAGGCCAGCTCATTGTGCACAAAGGTCCCGATACACCACGGATCGCCAACGGCCCTGCCCTTCTCCGACGCCAATCGCCTTTGCAGCGCCTCGCGAAAGCTCGGATCGAAAACGTCAAATAACTTGCCCCAGTAGCCCTCGGAGCCTTCGAGCGTCTTGGCGTTGTAGCTGATCGTGCACACGTACGGAGTCTTTCGCATCAGAAAGATCGCGGGATCCGACCAATTGGCGATGGTATTCATGCCCCAGCTTCTCAGCCTGCGATGCGTGACCTCGGCGAAAGCGTCGGACCAATCTTCACCGTATTTGCGCAAGAGATTCGCCCGGCTGAAATCGTAGGTGCGATAAGGTGAGTGGTCCTTGTAATAACCGTGCGGCGCCCACGCGCCCCGGCCATAGAACTCGGCGAAAGGCGAGTCCTCCTTCGGTAACCACTTCCAGTAACGCTCGCGGTCAGTGATCGGCGTAGCATTCGAGCTACCGACGCAATCAGTGCCGTGCGACCAGAACAGCCGCCCTTCCGGATCGACGAGCCACCACTTGCCCTCGTATTTCTGGACGCGGAAAAAGCCCGTGGCTTTGAGCTTCGGCCCGGCGGTCCAGCCGCCGTATTGATCGCGATCGGAAGGACCGGGACGAGCAACGAGGTCTCTTTCCTCAGCCTTGCCCTCTGCGATAAGCTCCGCCAAAGAATGCGTCTTGCCCGGCCAGTCTGCGTGAATGAACTGACCGAACTTATCGATGAAAGGAAGGAACGTCTTGGCGTCAAGCAGATGGACCTTGCCGCCCGCACTGATGTTCCCGATCTCGAAAACGTGATCGGCTTGAGGTTTACTTACAAACACAAGCATCTGGGTAACGTTTGAGGCGTCGAGCTTGCCCGAATGGGCAGGCGCCCCCCTCATCCCGATCAAATCGAGCGGCTCGGACAGCACCCACGGACTGGGATAAAGCCCCACCGTCAGTGTCCCCGCTTTCCCGGCACTTAGCGTGATGTTAGCTGTCACGCAGTGGTCCGTACCATTGGCGCCGGGATTGTCCACGCGGCAGTGGACTGTGATTGATTCTTCACCAACATTCTTAACGGGCATGGAAACATATTCGTACTTCGACAGGTTCCATTTTCCTTCCGGCGCCTTGATGGTAACGCCCGGCCACTGTTTTTCATGCCCCGTCTCGATCCGCAAAGCGTCCGCCTCAGCCCGCGAGACCTTTGCATCGCTGGTTGCCACTGAGCCGACGTCGAAGCTCTGATCAAAACGGACGAGAATCTGCGCCGGTTCTACACCATAAAGATTGGACGTCCCCGCCGGAAAACTCCAAATGACCGCCGTGACCAAAATCAACAACCACTTCTTACTCATCGCTTTGCCTTTCTGCTAATAGCACGTGATACGCAAATTCTCCGCCGCGTGTCTGGAACTTCACTCGGTTTCCTTCGTTCTCAAATTCGACGTTTCGAGTATTCTCGCCATTGACATCCACTGCCACGATGGATTTGACGCTTGCGCTTCCAACGGACATTTTGACATTGAATGCGTCGCTGTCGGGTAGTGGAGTAACAACGATCATGTCCTTCTTCCGTTCATAACGAAAGGCACCGTCCGTTACCACGGGTCCGAAGTCAACCGGCTCGCTTCCCTTAACGTCACGGGCGTTGACGTAGCCGCCCGATGAGTTGTGCGATTGCTCGACAATGGCGATGCCAATCCTTTCGATAGTCGACTCGATGTTTCCATTCTCTGCAAAGTATCCATACTGAGCCAGCGTCTTACCCGCAATGCTCCAGTCTTCACCGCCACGATTGACGTACACGCGGGCGCCGGATTTCCATTTGATGATCTGCCTGTGGATATCACCGCCGGCAAACTCCACCTTCTCGATCTCGTCGAGGGCGATGCTCCGAACGAAATCCTGCGCCAGCCAATATTTCCGCACGGCGCCGCGTCCGAACGCCCCGCGGTCGATCATCAGGGCGTGCCCTTCGAGAATCTCGGCGCTGATGTAATCGTCACTCTCGATGCCGTGACTGCGCCGGTCCCTTCCGCCCTGGTAGCGGTTGGAATAGCCGACGCCGTGAAGGCTGAACTTGTCG
Organism: uncultured Pirellulales bacterium; assembly: GCA_964475805.1. GTDB lineage: Bacteria > Planctomycetota > Phycisphaerae > Sedimentisphaerales > Anaerobacaceae > JAFGTG01. The sequence continues at coordinate 11,806 of CAYZAH010000042.1, forward strand.
TGCAGCACCGCGTCGAACCACGGCACGCGCTCCCAGTCCTTGCAGACAAGTCTGTTGCAGAATCGCTCGCTCGTCGGCGTAAGCTGCAAGTGCTGGCAGTCCGCCCCGTCGAGGTATCCGATCAACTGATCGTCGCCCGCTTCCGACGTCATCGGCGCATTGCCCCCTAAATAATCCCGTATCCAGGCGAAGGCCTCGCCCCAGCATTTGCGAGTTTCGAGCATCGAGTGAAAATTGCCGCTCTTGTCATAATAGTCGAAGCACGGTATTGACGTGAAGACGTCGATGAAATAGTTCGCCGGCTTCAAGTTCGGCTTAATCAACCTCAAATTCCGCTGCACGAACGGTATGATATGGTCCGGCCGCCAGCGATAGCTCTGGGCATCCCGGCCACGGTTGATCCACGCCTTGATCGGCTCGCCTTGCTCGGTAAAGCAAATATGGTCGTAGCTGTAATCGGCCGCATCGGGATAGAAGTCGATGTAGTTATCGTGCAATCCCCAGGGAATGTCGTGCTCGCCGCAGACCTCGGCGATTCTTTCCATGTCCTCAACCGTGCCAAGCTTAGGCTGGGGCGGATAAATGTCCGGCAGGCGGTAATCATAGCCCCATCGCTGCCAAACGTGCACGGTCAGCAGCGAATCCGTCAAGCCATAGGCGATCATGCGTTTCATCGTCTCGGCGATGTCACTGTAGCGTCCGCCCCAGATGTCGAAGACAAACCGCCCCGCCTTGCGTTTGAATCCACCCGCCGCCACTTTGTCGTAGAGAGGACGATACTTGCGGGCACAATCGAACGCCCCTTCCACGCTCGGCACGAAGGTCATCGTCGCATCAAGATGCGTGTGAAGGGCATAGAGCTTCTGACCGGGATTGACCTCCAGGTAGTCGGGCGGATTATCGCTGGCCGTCAGAAGCGACAGACCGCCGTCGAAATCGAATCCGACGTGACTGGTCGACAGATTATGGCCGCCAAAACCCGCTCGGAACGCCTCCGGCTCTACGATGCAATACCCGTGCCCGTAATACACACGAGGGGCCTTGACGTCCGCCGGCCCTAACGCTATATCCGTAATTCGCTTCGGGCATTGGACTTTCACGCGCAAGCCACCTTTGTCACTCCAAAGTTTCGCTATCAAATCGAATTCGTCGCCATCGAGAGCAAGATGGTGTGTCACGATCAATTCTCCCGATGACTCATTCCTCTTGGCGGTGACGTTGCGAACCACGATCTGCGACGGGCCTGAGTCGATCTTGTGCCGAAGCACCGAAATCTGCAAACCATCGAAGACCACGTGGTGACTACCTCGACCGAACGCAATGGTCGAATCGGCCAGCCCGCTCCCGCCCAGAATAATCCCGGCGGTGAAATCATCGTCAAGCGCGAAGACGTATTCACCTTGTCGGGACGTCCT
>CAYZAH010000043.1:0-11586 GCA_964475805.1 uncultured Pirellulales bacterium
TTGAGCCCGACGCAGACGGCCGGCTTTAACAAGGAATTCGTCAAGGGTATTGCCAGCGACGCCGGCGGGCGGACCAGCCACGCCGCCATTGTAGCACGCTCGTTAGGCATTCCCGCAGTCGTCGCTCTCGAGGACCTCACCGAATACGTCGCCGGGGGAGATACCGTCATCGTCGACGGCAACCGCGGTATTGTGATCGTCAATCCCGACCCGGCCACAATTCACCAGTACGAGGAATATTCCAGGGAATTCGTCCAGCTCGAACACAGGTTGGATGCAATAAGACAGAAGCCCGCGATCACCCGCGACGGCACCGAAGTTAAGTTGCTGGGCAATATCGAGTTTCCAGATGAGGCCGAAGTTGTGCTGCAGAAGGGCGGCGACGGCATCGGTCTGTATCGTACCGAGTTTCTGTATCTCAACACGGACCGCGAGCCGACCGAGCAGGACCATTATGAGGCCTATGCTCAAACCGTTCGCGTCTTCGAGAACAGGCCTGTCGTCATCAGGACTTTGGATCTCGGGGCCGACAAATATACCCAAAGCCAGCGTTTCGCGCCGGAGCCGAATCCGTTCCTGGGATTAAGGTCCATTCGGTTCTGTCTGCAGAATCTGACGCTGTTTAAGAAGCAATTACGGGCCATTCTGCGCGTGTCAGTGCTCGGCGACGTGAAGATCATGTTTCCGCTGATTACCAATCGCCAGGAGCTTATGCAGGCCAAGATGATCCTGCACGACGTCATGGAAGACCTCGACGACGAATCCATCCCGTACAACCGGGACATCGACGTCGGCATTATGATCGAGACGCCCTCCGCAGCGTTGACCGCTTCATCGCTGGCCCGGGACGTACGTTTTTTTAGCATCGGGACGAACGATCTGACCCAGTACACGCTGGCTGTAGACCGGAGCAACGAGCTGGTCTCGCCATTGTACTCGCCCGCGCACCCGGCGGTGCTCCGGCTGGTCCGAAACGTCATTCAGGACGCCCACAAGGGACAAATCAACCTCAGCGTGTGCGGCGAAATGGCTTCGGAGCCGGAGTACGTCATGCTTTTGCTTGGAATGGGAGTCAGGACCCTGTCGCTGACGTCACCGATGATTCCTGAGATCAAACAGATGATTCGCTCGGTGGCGATAAAGGACTGCAACCAGGTGGCCCGAAAGGTTCTCAGCATGGATTCCGAAAGACACATATCGAGCTACCTCCGCAATGCCGCCAGAAAAATCCTTCCCGAAGCCTTTTAGACTTTCAATTTGCGGTTTATGATTTTCGCACGGGTTGCCCCTCTCGCTGAAGATTGCTGATGAAAAGCGTGAGGTGTTCGATGTGTTCCAACTGTGGATTCGACTCACGACCCAAGCGCACTCCTTGACTCATGACCTTGGCTCAAGCTCTGACCCAGGAAGCTCATACCGTGGGTAGGGAACGACCCGTACGACCGTGAGTCGCCCGAGGATTCCGTCTGGGGGGCGGTTAGACAAGTGCGGCAAGCCAGCTCCACGGTGGAATTCGCGCAAGAACCAAGATGGGCTGCAAGCAGAAACCGCCCAGGGCATAGTGCCACATGTCCGTGCACTTCCGATGTGCTCCTTCGCGGCGGAGCCTCAGCCACGTCGGCACAAAGACCAGTGCCGGCAGGCCGAAATACATGCCGCAAAGAAAAACGGCGAGACGCCATTCCCAGACCAGCGGTTCGGCGGCTATCGCTTGCAGCTCTTCCTCACGCGCGTGTGCCCGCTGCTGTAACTGTTCTTCGAGCTGGGCTAAACGACTGGCCGGCAAATGACGGTCGGCCATCTCGACCTTGGCAAACTCGAGGGCTTCCGGGAGGTGCGTTTGAGTCCGTGTGTACTCGAGCAGGTCAAGGTCCGACAGCGACTGTATGAACTGTTCCACTTGCCTTTCCATACTCTGTCTCCTTTAGAAGACAATTGAGGATGGACCGATCACGTTACACTCGACCTTGTCGGTGTTTATATCATATCGAATTTGATCGACGAGGCTGCCGTTGTAATAGCACGGCTGTAGCCCGTCGCCTTCGACCGTCACGATAGCGGTGGTATGGTCGTAGAACAACTCGTTACCGATGAACTGATGGCCCCGGTCATCCTCGTAGAGGATACCGCCGGTTGCCTCGAGCGTTGCCAGCTCTGTTTGCCCGTCGTCCGTCTCGCGCAGGAGCACCTCGACGTGGGACGCTCTGGCCGTGACGTCCCTGCCGGTATTGCCGGGGCCCTGAATAGACGAGGCCGCCGAATCTTCATTCGCACCGGCGGGCAAATAGAACAGCCACAGCTTCTCCCCAGGGGCTGCATCCGCAACGATACGGTTTTCACGCAGGGAATATGTCAGTGTCTCGAATCCGCTGACAATCGCCCAGCACGGATCGCGCAAGCTGAACCTCGGCTCCGAATCCTCGATTTTGGAATTCTGAACGTCAAGTGTCTTCGCGAGAGGACTCGCGTCGGAGTCTCGAGTATCAGGTGTCGAGTGTTCATTGTTGAGCTTGATGACGCCGGGCCCGGTTGCCCAGAAGAGTTGCTGGACGGCGTCGTAATCAAACTGGGAGCACTTCAGTTCGATGCCACCGAGGGTCTCAGTATCGTCCTGGTCCTGGTTCGAAGGAAGAACATCATCCGCATGATCAGCGACGCGTCCGTCGTCTATCGTCCCTCGTCCCTCGTCCATCTTTACCGGTGGTGCTGGCCGCCGGGTCCGGGTGGTGGCCAATCGGACGACCTTGCCGGTGGCGGTCAGGTGCTCGATGCCGCTGGCAGGTCCGGGCGTCCGATCGTTGGCGTCCGCAGCCAGATCGACGGTCATGCGGTCCGACAGCAGAACATATTTCTCGATGACGTTGGGGTCCTCTCGGAGCATGGTACACCGGCAGTCCCCCTCGAAGGCCATTTGGTTCAAGTCTCCCGAGTAGTGCGCCCGCTTGCGCGCCTTCACCGTCACGGGGATTAGCTCGCCTTTCATGGTCGGGCGGTTGGCATCCTCGGCGGATACGTTGGGATCCGTGCTCGGCGCACCAGGCTCCATGTAGAATGCAAGCTCTATCGGGCCGGCGGCGAGAAGGTCAGGTTGTCCGGAGCGGCCTCGCGACAGATCAACCGTAATCTTCGGTGCCGAAAACGTGACGTCGCGTCGCTCGGTCAGACCGGGTTGGAGCATCGTGCACAGGCAGTCCGTGAAAACAACCTCGTTCGACGCCTTGGTGTATTTGGCTCCCTCGCGGGCGGTAACCTTCAACGGCCCGATCTTCTGGCTCGCCACTTGTGGCTTTTCACTCAATGCTTGTTGCTCCGGTTCTGAACTACGAGCCACGGTTCCCGAGTTTCCGCTCCGTGGCCGCTCATCTTCCGTGGTGTTGGCTTCATAGTAGGTCAGTTCCGACAGACCGCCGGCGGTCACGTCGCCGGTCACGGCGTCGTAGTCGATGGTCCTCGCGAAGAACTTCGTTCGTTCCGTCCCGTCATCAAGCTGCTTGCGACATTCCTTGGCCGACACTTTGTCTCCGACACCCGTCTGGTAGGTCGCCGACGAACCGGTATCCACGGATTCATCGTGCATCCGGCTTGAATCCCTCGGCGTGATGGTCAAGCCGCCATCGCACGTGATAACGACAAAAGCGGACTTCTCAGGGGCTTTATTTGGCTCGACCGCATTCGCGTCGCCTTGGGCCTCCTGAGCATCTGCCGGCCCGGCCGTTTCCGCTTTGCTCCGCGCGTCCGGGTCCGCTCGATCAGCCTGATCGATGAACGACGTGGACCAAAAAACGTCGTGAATGTGAAGTTTTTCGTCCGCGAAGATCAATTGTTCAGGCGCGTCGATCAGCACGTTATCATTCAGCACACAATCGTAGTATTCCCCCTCCGGCTGGTCGGACGTCGTCAAGTTAGCGTCTTGCAGAGTCGAATTTACCGAGTTCTCGCCGGGGGCAGTGGCAACGGCAGTCTCGTTCGGCTCTTGCGCCTTCACGGGCACGTTGGGGTCAGCGGGCTTCCGATTGCTCGGACGCGCAGATGTCTGCGCGTTGGCCACCCGATAGCTCAGGCTCTCCAGGTCAGCTATCCTGAAATACTCCAGGCGTGCCGCGTGCTCGTTGTAGATAATCTGCAAACCCCTGCCCTTCATCCGGGCGTCCTCCGATTCAACCCGGATCGGACCGGGTGTCGAAATCATCGATTTTTCGCCGAGAAAGATAATGTTGTCGAGGTAGACAAAGCTCTCTTTGAAGGTGCTCTTGCCCACGGGAACGAGATGGATGACCACGTTCGAGCTAAAGGTGGCATCCTTTGGCGTTGTCCTGCCAACCGCCGTCTCGACATGGACCTGGCCCTTGTCGGCTGTGACGTAGCACTTGAAGTTACGGCGGTAGACGTTCATGTAGGGCTTCTCGATCTCCCAGACGTCGCGGACTTGGTGCAGGAGTTTCTCGAAGCCGAACTCTCTGACAATCTCCCGAGTCTTCGGATCGCGGGTAACGTAGTAGGCCTTTTCCGCGGGTCCGACCCCGACGTCGCCGATCTTCCCCATTTGTTCTCCGAGACCGACGGCATTGGCGTCCACGGCGGACTTGGCGGCTTCGACAGCCGGATCGGTATTGAGGTCGGGCCGCACGTTGTAGTGGCCGTAGAGCAGATAGAAGCCCAGCACGACACCCAACGAAACAAAGCCAATCAAAACCTTCCGCATCTACATAGCCTCGTTATTCCATTACGGCACGTACCGTTCCATCAATTTTGGCCACCGGTCCGATTTCTTCAGAACGTGCTCAATGACTTCGCGCACAGCACCCCGGCCGCCGGGACGAACGGTAACGTAATCCGCGTATCGTTTGACTTCGGCGACCGCATTGGCGACGGCAGCCCCAAAACCAACATACCGTATCACGGGCAGGTCCGTCAAGTCATCACCGATACAAGCGACCCTCTCCGGGGGCAGATTGAGCCGTTCGAGCAGCCTTTCCAGAACCGGTCGTTTATCATGACAATCTTGAAAAACGTGCTCTATTCCCAACTGCTCGGCTCGGCGTTGCGTCGGCTCGGAGGCCCGGCCGCTGATGAGAGCCACTTGCAGTCCGGCCCTTTTCCACATCCGAATCCCGTGGCCGTCCAGTGAGCTAAACGACTTGCTCTCGCTGCCGTCCGCGTGGATGACGAGCGATCCGTCGGTCAGCACGCCGTCAACGTCCATCACCAGCATTTCAATATTCGCTAAATCCACGTCTTTCATTTACGATTTCTTCTCTTTAGGGGCCTGTTGTCGTTTAGCCTGCGACCTTGACGGTCACGATGTCCTGGGCGTCGATCAGGCCAACAGGCTCGTTGTTCATGTCAACGACGCAAAAATCATCGATCGGGTATTTGCGAAAGAGAACGGTGGCCTCGGCGTGAAGAACGCAATCGCCTCCGCCTCCGCCCGTATCACCCGTCGTGCACATTCAACATCGAATTCCACGTACATGCCCCCGACCGCTATATCGTTGCGGCGTGAACGACCGACCAAAGGGCCTACAGTTTCACGACGCTGCCTCGCTCGTTGTAGCAGACCAACTCGTGCTTTTCACCGGAGTATTCGGGGGCCGAATGGATGATGACCCGCTTGTCGCTGAGCTGCTCGATTTGCGTCAGGGTGGCCCGTTTGACGTTCTGCAAGTGATCGGCGACCTCGGGCGAGACAAAAAGCTCGATACGTTTGATCTGCTCTCTGGAGGCCGACAAATTCAGCAGCCGGATAATCTCCAACGCCAGGGACTCGTGGCTCTTGACAAATCCTGTCCCCCCGCAATTCGGGCAGGCCAGATAGGTGCTGGATTGCAGCGAAGGGCGCATCCGCTGTCGCGTCATTTCCACGACCCCGAACCGGCTGATGCCCAATACCCGCGAGCGTGCCCGGTCAGTCTTGATGGCCGTGCGAAAGGCCCGCTCGACAGCCTTGCGGTGGTTGGCGTTGCGCATGTCGATGAAATCGCAAATGATTAGTCCGCCGAGATCCCGTAATCTAAGTTGACGTGCGATCTCAGCCGCTGCTTCGACGTTGCTTTCGTAGGCCGTTTGCTCGGCGTTTTGCTGCTTGCGGTATCGCCCGCTATTAACGTCGATGGAAACCAGCGCCTCGGTTTGCTCGATGATGATCGACCCGCCGGACTTGAGCTGGACTTTGCGCGACTGGACCTTGGCGATCTCCTCTTCGATCCGGTATTTGTGAAACAGAGGAATTTTCCCGTCGTAGTAGGTAATTTTCTGCTTTACCCGGGGCGTGGCGATGGCAAAAAACTCCCTGATCTTGCGGACGACGCTTTCCGCGTCGCAGATAATCTTGCTGATCTTGCCGGTGAACACGTCCCGCAGCGCTCGGATAACCAAGTCGGATTCCTGGTAAAGCTCGCCCGGTGCGCCTTCGGTCTCGATGCGTTTCTCAATGGCTCGCCACAACCGATGCAAATATCGTAAATCGTTCTGTATATCCCTTTTCGAGCATCCTTCCCCGGCCGTCCTGATGATGAAGCCGCGTCCTTTGGGCGGGTCGCTCTCCTCGAGGACTTGGCGCAGCCGTTTGCGCTCGTCCTCGTCCTCGATCTTGTGCGAGACGCCGTGTTTGCGCATCCAGGGCATCATGACCAGATACTTGCCCGGCAGGGCGATATAGGTGCTTAGCGTGGCGCCTTTGGTCTTGAGGCCCTCTTTCGTCACTTGGACGACAATTTCCTGGCCTTTGCGAAGGCAATCCTGGATAGGGGGGCGCTCTTTTAATGCTTTTCTTCGGCCGATGGTCTCGACGTACGCGCTGCCGCGCGCCTGAGAGAAATAGCGGGGGTGCAGATCGCTGATATGCAGAAATCCATTCTTGCCCACGCCGAAGTCGATGAAAGCTGCCTGTATTCCGGACTCGATATTGACCACTCGGCCCTTGTAGATATTGCCAACGTGGCTGCCCAGACTCGCTCTTTCCACATAGAGCTCCTCGAGCGAGCCGTTCTCGACGACCGCCACCCGACACTCCTCGCTCTCGGCTACATTTATGAGCATTTCTCTTGGCATGTTTGCGTCCTTATTTGTATGAACTATGCTCCTTTCCACGACAATTGAATATTGACAGAGGACTATTGGTAGCCGACCAAGTGTCCAAGAACCGTGTTCAGCGCCTCTGGGCAGTGACCCACCTTATGATACCAGCTCAGAGTTTCACAAGTGTCTCTGTAGTCAATAATCAACGGTCAATGGCTCCGCCACTGTACATTCATTCGCCGGACCGGGCCTGAAAGCTCTTTCGCATCCACGCCCAGTAACTCCATAATTTCGTCCACGCGTATCGAGCCGGCGGGACTGATTTCACACTCAACAATTATACCTCGGCCGTCGAACTCAATCGATTTCAAAAAACCTCGCACATCAATCTTCTTGACTCGCAAATTCCTGCCATCCATTCTTCGTTGAAGTGTAAGGTTCTCCTGGGCCATGAGTTGCTTGGTCGTTGCCCTGAGCCTTTCATCGAGACGTCCCTGGCATACCGGCAACACGTACGTCGCCAAACGGGGCTGGAAGGACGCGCCGGACTTGGCAATGTTCACCGAGAGCAGTTCGCAGCCTTCAGGCAGTTGGGCGGCCAAGTCCGCCTCGATTTGGGATGCGTCCGCCTCGCCCACCACGCGAAGGCAAAGCAACTCGTCCTCCGCCTCGACTCCCACGGGCCTGGGCAGTGGCAAGGAGAGCCTGGGGTGGGGATTGAAGCCTTCGGTATACCGGATGGGAAGGCCCGCTCGTACACAGGCTCGCTGGAGGAACCTGAGCGTTTCAGCGTGCGAGAGGAACCTCAGGCTGCCTCCTATCCTGAATTTCACTACGAGCTGTATGGTCTCGTCCGTTGACGCTATCTTAGTCTCCTTACAATCGTGTTCTTACCCATGCAAATATTATGCCCATATCCAGCTCAGGAACAAGCTTTTTCTAACAAGGACGGCGGCATTTGTCTTGAAACATCTCCGGGAATCAGATTTTTCTGTTTCCAGTTGAAGGGTATTATCGTATAGAGCCGAAGGCAGAAAGAACACGGTTGCCGCAGGGCCTGGCAGTAGCCCTCCAGAACCGCTGGCTGGGTCACAGGAGTGTCGACGATGATTGAAGGAACATTGCTTTGCGTGCTTACATTTATCGCGGCCGCGGTGGGCACGACGACGGGATTCGGGATCTCGACAATTATGATTCCCGTCATGACTATCTTCACGCCCATGCCCGTCGTGCTGCTCTTTGTTGGGATCATTCACCTGTGCGGCAACATCTGGAAAGTCCTGCTCTTCAAGAGCGGATTTGACTGGAGACTGGTCCTCAACTTCGGTCTGGCCGGCATTGCCGCCAGTTATCTCGGCGCCAGGCTCTCTTTCGTCGCGCACGATCTGCCTCTCAAGAGAATTCTCGGAGCGTTCCTGCTCGCCTACGTGGGCTTTCTCTTCCTCAAGAGGCAATGGGCGCTGCCGAAGAATCCGGGGACCGCTGTTTGCGGCGGCGCCCTGTCCGGCTTGTTTGCCGGGTTCTTTGGCGTCGGTGGGGCGGTGCGAGCAGCCTTCCTGACGGCGTTCAATCTTCCCAAGGAAGTCTACATCTTCACGTCGGGGCTGATCGCTATGTTCATTGATGTCACTCGCCTCTCGCAGTATATTTTGGGAGGAACCCGGTTGGAATCGGCTTTGTTGTACACCCTGATTTTGTGCATCCCCATCTCGTTCGTAGCCGCCTACCTGGCCAAAGAATTCCTGGGCAAGCTGCCTCAGAGATCTTTCCGAATCTTCGTGGGCGTTTTTCTTGCCTTGGTTGCGGCCAAACTGCTCGTATGGTCGTGATAGGAAGCCTTTGATTCATTACGAAAGGAGACGACAATGGCAGACCGTTTTAATCGAAGAGATTTTATAAAGACCATTGGCGCGGGAACAATTGTTCTCGCGTGGCCGCAGCAATCTCACGCTTACGACAAGAAGTCTTTGCTGGAAGCGCGAAGAAAGGACGCTCACCGGCGACGTCGAATCATTATGAACAATGACGGTAATGACACTCGCACCGCTGCTACTGAAAGACCTGTCACACCGGAAAAACTGTTGGAAAAACGTACCACGGCCTTGGTCGGCTCACAGGTGGATTCGGTCTTCTATTGTACGGGTGTTTTCAACTACTATTTTCATCGCAGCAAGGAAAGCGAATTGCTCGTATCCCACGAAGGCGTCGCCGAATACCTCAAGCTTCTTTCTGAGATGGGGACCGATCCGTTAGAAATTATGGTCGATTTCTGCCATAAGAACGATCTTGAGGTCTTTTGGTCGATGCGAATGAACGACACGCACGATTCGGGCAATCCGCTGCTGTTTTGCCAATGGAAGTCCGATCACCCCGATTATCTTGTGGGCACGAAAGGCGTGAAGTATCCATACGGTGCGAACCGCTGGTCATCCGTCGATTACGGTGTGCCGGCCGTACGAGACAAGGTCTTTCGCATCTTGCGGGACGTTTGCAGCCGGTATGACGTGGACGGCATCGAGCTGGATTTCTTCCGGCATCCCGTCCTGTTCAAGGCCCAGATGACCGGCGAGCCCGTCACGCAATCGCATTGCGACCAGATGACCGGCCTGATACAACGCGTGCGAAAGATGACCGAAGAGATCGGTCTGCAGCGCAAGCGACCCATCCTCATCGGCATCCGCATCCCCGATTCGGTATCGTACTGCAAAGCGATCGGGATTGACCTGACCCAGTGGCTGAAACAAGATTTGATCGATATTGTCGTTGGCGGAGGGTATTTCAAGTTAGAGCCGTGGGAGAATCTGGCGGCGCTCGGCAAGACCTTTGACGTCCCAGTCTATGCCTGTCTGGTCAAACGTCGCATCCAGTCCTCGAAAGCACCGGAAGGACAGACAGAACCAAAGATATGGCGGGGCGAAGCGTACATGGCCTGGAAGGCCGGTGTAAATGGAATCTACACGTTCAATCGCTTCAATCCGAAGGACCCGGTCTTCCGGGAATTGGGCGATTCCGGGCTGCTCGAAAAGCTCGATCGAATCGACCGGACGGCCTACGTCAACGAAGAGTGCTGGTCACGGCCGGAAGTGTGGCTCGTCGACGGTAGAGACTACGTCAAGAAAGGGGTCCTGTAGTATTCGTGTCAGCCGGTGCGCCGGACAGTTTTCCGCTCGTCACTCGTGCTCGTGAAAGCCGGGCGGTCCGCGTAAAGCCTGGGCCATCCCTTGGCCCCATCATTGAGGTGCCGATTGATGAAGGCCTCGGTTTCAGTCTTCGCTTTGTATCTTATTTTGATGGTATCTTGTGTATCCATGGCCCGGCCCCTTCGCCGTTGACTCCACATATCAATAACTTGTCCTTTCTCATGTATAGACGTTCGGCCCAGTGTTTTATTGACAGGCTTTTGCAGAAATTCTCCCCAATGTCTGATCTTTGAGGAATATCCGGCTGCGCGGAGGATGAAGGCGGTCCATTTTCATTGTCGTTTTCGGACATTCGGAAGGGAGCGGCTACGGGTATCGTTCCGTTTGGTATATTTAGTCTCGATGATGTTAACCTTTTTTAACGCCGTCATTTGTGACAATCTGTGCTTTTCAGGAAGCACTTTCTGCGTGTTTTTCTTTTGACAACCGGTTTGTGGGATGGTAAGAGGGGATATGAGATTCCTGGTAATATAGGAGGAATGATTAGTTTGCACAAATGAGCCCGACACTTCCGTCGAGAGAGCATTTGCTGAAAAGCCGATAAAACAAAAGGATGTGCCTGGAATGGTCGATAATGAGTTGGCCGGCAGGCGGGCATCAGAAAGGAGCCTGACGTAGGCAATGAGAGATCAGAAGACGGCGGTCAATCAAGAATCGTTGGTCTATTCGCATGATATGATGATGCGGGCACCAGTCATGGAAGCATATTCACCCGTCGACGATGCGATTGCCCAGAGAGGTTTGAGCGAGCGCATGTGCAATGGCATGACGATAGGATTGGCCGGAAGCATCGAGGGGATCGCGGCGGTCCGTCCTCTCTGGGATCAGATGCAGGCCGACGAACCGTTTCACATACCCAACACGGATTACGACAGGTATATCTCCGTTATCCAATCGATTGACGGGTCGGTCGAGCCGTTTGCCATGTACGTCAGGCAAGGGCAGACGCCTCTGGCCATGGTGATCGGTCGGATCGAGAAGCATCCATACGATCTCAAATTAGGGTATCTGACTCTGCTTCGTCCAAGACTTAAGTGCTTGAATGTCGTGTACGGCGGCATTATGGGCCACCCGGATGAACGCCTTTGTTCCGTGCTGATTCGTGAATTGACGGCGCAGTTAAAGGCCAAGCGGGCGGACGTGATACTCTTTCACCATCTGAGGACCGATACTGCTTTCTATCAGGCGGTCCGCAGCGTGCCCGGTTTCCTCACGCGGGACCACTACCCTCGGGCCGATGAGCATTGGCGCATGGATGTCCCGGACACGATAAGCAAATTCTACGCGGCTCGCTCCCGGGGACACAGGCACAATCTCCGTCGGGCCATAAGCAAATTCGAGGAGGACCACGCCGGTCAAGTCCGGTACG